>NZ_JBMDIS010000210.1:0-405 GCF_057808775.1 Pseudomonas sp. FG86
CTTGTTTGAGCTGGTTATTTTTCTGCAACCAACGGGCGTACTGGAATAGCACATCCGCTTCGGCCGACGGCTCGGGAATGGTTTCATGCATACAGGTGAAAGTCAGGTTTTGCTTCGCTGCGGTAATCGGATTCATTGGAATGTCCTGGTTCAAGTGAATAAGGCCGCCTCCGTTATTACAAGCGGACAGCAGCAGGCTTGATAGCAGAAGGATTCGGCGCATCAATCAAGGTCCTTCAGGGTGGATTCGCCGTAATAAAATCCGACAAGGGGCGCCCAAGGCACCAAGTTTTCAGACTGGAGAGCTTTGTTTCTATTGATGATGTCCTGCCAAGCGATGAACGCCTCTTCCGGCTCATCCTGCGCCCCCTTGTTATCCGTATGCATACCCCACAACCGCCGCCT
>NZ_JBMDIS010000211.1:0-352 GCF_057808775.1 Pseudomonas sp. FG86
CGCAAGTTGGAGCGTGTTAATCAGTACGTGCATTTCAACTCGCTGGAAGGCGCCCCGGAACCGCTAGCCGACCGCATCGTGGTGCTCGATCAACCCATCCTGATCAAGGCGGGCGACTTGATCGGTCACATTGGCGAGTATCGAGACGGCAATGCCGAGCACCCGGAAAAGAAGCTGCACCTGGAAGTGTTCAGCGCCGACCACGTGGAGCCATTTATCGAGGCCAGCCGTGCCTGGGCCCAGCGACTACCCGCTGCCAGCAAGACCTGGCTGAAATTCTCCAAGGGCACCGCTGTAGTGACGCATCAGGAGCGTTTCAACGCCACACAACCCCCCACGCTCAGCGCCGCCA
>NZ_JBMDIS010000212.1:0-349 GCF_057808775.1 Pseudomonas sp. FG86
TTTTTTGTAGTCATATCAGAAGGTTAGCTGTTAAGTAAGTGCCATTCGGGACAGATTTATTTAATACCGACCAGCGCCAAACCTAAATAAATCCGTCCCGAATGGCACTTACTTAGCAGCTAACTAGCTAGTGTGACTGAAAAAACAGAAAATAGTGGGCAGCCCCTGAGGATTCCCACAAATCTACCCTAGCCTCTGAGCTTGCCGGTGTACTTCATCGCGCACCAATAGCTCCATATCCGCCAATCTCGAGCAGGACAATCCGGTGGGTATTCCTCAGGGTCTGACACCAGCAGAAAAGGGGACAGATTTGAATGGCACTTACTTAACCTTCTTCGGATGTCCATTT
>NZ_JBMDIS010000213.1:0-307 GCF_057808775.1 Pseudomonas sp. FG86
AAAACGCAACCTGCGTCAAGGTAAGGTCCCGCGCGGGTTGCTGAAGTTCCAATGGCTTAAGAAACGGGATTATCGATCTGGATATAAAAGGCGTAGGCGCCGGATCCCCGGCCAGGCATTCAGGGAACTGAGGATGCCGAGGAAATCCAGGCGGTCCTTATGCGAGCCGAAGATCCTGGCGTTGTGTTCGCTGTGATCGATCAGGCTCGATTCGGGGTGTCGGGTGAAATGATTCTGGGCACATCGGTGCTCCAGCGCGCTATGGCCTCGTAGCCTATCTGACGGGGCCTTGGACATAGTCATCTGT
>NZ_JBMDIS010000214.1:0-303 GCF_057808775.1 Pseudomonas sp. FG86
GCTCATAACCCGAAGGTCGTCGGTTCAAATCCGGCTCCCGCAACCAAACATCAAAAAAGGCTACTCGAAAGAGTGGCCTTTTTTGTGCGCGTCTGTTTTGTGCTTGTACGAAAATTGTAAGACAAAAAAATCTTTACTCATCGCGCACTTACCTTCCGCGGTCGACCTCCCCCCTCTCATTTCACACTTATTTGACTCATCGGCCCATTAACGGTTGACACCTCGCCGCTGGACTGTAGAATGCCGCCCACAGACGCGGGATGGAGCAGTCTGGTAGCTCGTCGGGCTCATAACCCGAAGGTC
>NZ_JBMDIS010000022.1:0-99590 GCF_057808775.1 Pseudomonas sp. FG86
CTGGTTCTGGGGCTGCTGCGCAGCCCAACGCGGGGCAAGCCCGCTCGCCACAACAGCCCGATCGCCAACAAAAATCCGGTCGTTTAATAAAAATTAAATCATTATATATCAATAAGTTATCTTATTTTTGGAGCTTTCCCCTCCCACACCTGGACCGCGTTCACAGAGATGAATGCGGAGTTGAGCGAGCGACGATCGCTCCAACATCCACCCCACGCGGCAAGGTGCCATACACCCGACCGGACGACTCGCCCAACCGGCTGGCGATAAACCCATCGCTGACCGCCGCATTGCCGGCTTCCAGCAGCAACTTGGCCTGCAACGCCACGGCGATGTCCTCGGTCAGTTGCCGCGCGCGGTATTGAATATCCTGGGTATCCATAAACGCCGACTTCAACTGTTCGATATGCCGCGCCAACTGCCGGTCGCCATGCCCATCGCCCAATTCGACAAACAGCGTCTCGAGCACACCCGGCTCCTTCGACAGGGCGCGCAGCACGTCCAGGCACTGCACGTTGCCGGAACCTTCCCACGTCGAATTCACCGGAGCCTCACGGTATAGACGCGGCAGGATGCTGTCCTCCACGTAGCCGGCACCGCCCATGCACTCGGCGGCTTCGTTGATCATCGCTGGGGCACGCTTGCAGATCCAATACTTGCCCACCGCCGTCACCAGCCGTGCGAACTTGGCTTCGTGCTCATCGCCCAGATGGTCCAGGGCGCGGCCCATACGCAGGCTCAGCGCCAACGAGGCTTCGCTTTCCAGGGCCAGGTCGGCCAGGACGTTTTGCATCAGCGGCTGTTCGCTGAGCACGCGCCCCCCCACCAGGCGGTGGGCGCAGTGATGGCTGGCCTGGGTCAGCGCCTGGCGCATCAAGGCGCTGGAACCAACCATGCAGTCGAAGCGGGTCATGGCGACCATTTCGATGATGGTCGGGACACCACGGCCTTCTTCGCCGACCATCCAGGCCAGGGCGCCACGAAACTCGACTTCGCTGGACGCGTTGGAGCAGTTGCCCAGCTTGTTTTTCAAGCGCTGGATATAGAACTCATTGCGCGTGTCATCCGGGCGATGCCGGGGTAGCAGGAAACAGGTGAGGCCCTTGTCGGTCTGGGCCAGCGTGAGGAAGGCGTCGCACATCGGCGCCGAACAGAACCACTTATGCCCGACCAACTCATAGGCTTGCCCAGGGCCACCGGCCCCTACGGGGTAAGCGCGGGTGGTGTTGGCGCGCACGTCAGTGCCGCCCTGTTTCTCGGTCATGGCCATGCCGATGGTGGCGCCGGCCTTGTGGGCGATGCCGACGTTGCGGGGGTCGTATTGGGTGTTGAGGATTTTTGGCAGCCAGGCCTGCGCCAGGTCCGGTTGTAGGCGCAGGGCGGGCACACAGGCGAAGGTCATGGTGAGCGGACAACCCGTGCCCGCTTCGGCCTGGCTGTGCAGGTAAGTCATGGCCGCACGGGCCACATGCGCGCCAGCTTGCGGATGAGCCCAAGGCAGCGAGGGCAGGCCGTGTTCGACGGCGGTGCGCATCAGTTCGTGGTAGGCCGGGTGAAACTCCACCAGGTCGATGCGATGGCCATAACGGTCATGGCTTTTGAACACCGGCTTGTTCTGGTTCGCCAGGAACCCTGCTTCCATCAGCGGCCCACCGGCTAACGCGCCGTAGGTATCGATGCGCGCCTCTGCCCAGCCCGCGTCAAAGCGACGCGACCAGTCTTGCAGGGGCAGGTCGATGCGATACAGGTTGGCACCGTCCAGGGACGGCGGCTGGTTGGTGACGTCGTGGGTTTCGGCGAACTGATGCAGGTTCATGGTGGCCTCCAGAAAAAAGGCCACGTCGATTGTTGCTGTTTGTAGGCGGGCTTGCTCGCGAAGAACGTCAACGATAACGCGTGCATCCTGGATAAACGCGTTGCTCTCAGGTTTTTCGCGAGCAAGCTCGCTCCTACAGGGTACGAATCGATTGAGGCCGGTTTTTTCAGTTAAGCACCGTCAACCGCCTTAAAAAAGTGGCATACGCGCCGAATGTCCGGCGCTTTCGCCCTCTTGCGGGCATAACACGCGACGTTCCAGCACCGCTTGCAACGCCTCGAAACGCACAGGCTTGGCCAGGCGATCAGTGATACCAATGCCATGGCAGCGCTCACGCTCCGACGCATTGAGCGACGAACTCAAGGCGATCACCGGCAACTCACCACAGCCCGGCAACGCCCGTATCCGACAACACAACGAGAACCCACCTTCAGGCACGTCCAGCAAGACCGCGTCGAAGGTGCCCGCCTGCAAGGCCGCCAATGCGGTCGGGCCGCTGTCCACGGTTTTCACCCGATAGCCCAGTTTGAGCAACATGCCGCGTACCACCAACTGGCCGACGCTGTTGTCATCCACCAACAACACCGCACAATCCTGCGGCGCGCGTCGCTGCTCAGGCGCCGGGCTCGTGACTTTGGGCGCGGGCGGTACGGCATCGACGTCCATCTCCAACTGGAAGCGGCTGCCCTTGTGCGGCTCGGAATGGTGGGTGAGACGCCCGCCCAGCAGCTCGATCAATTGCCGGCAGATCGCCAGGCCGATACCCAGGCCGCCGTATTCGCGGGTGGTCGAACCATCAAGTTGGAAGAAGCGCTGGTACAGAGTGGCCTCGTCAAGGAAGGCGAAACCAATGCCCGTGTCAGTGACGATAAAGCTCAGGTGCAGGCCACCGTCGCTGCGGGGCACGCCCACCACGCGCAGGCGCACCGTGCCTTGGTGGGTAAACTTGAAGGCGTTGTCCAGCAGGCAATCCAGGCACTGAAGCAGTTTGTCGGCATCGCCGATCACGCGGTCGGGCAGTTCATCGGCCACGTCGATGGAAAACCCCAGGCCCTTGTTCTGCGCACTGGCGCTGAACTGCTGGCGCAAGGCGTCGAGCACGCTGCGCAGGCTGAACACCTCGGGCTTGGCACTCAGGCGTCCGGCCTGCAACTCGGTAAGGGTGAGGATGCCGTTGACCATGCGCATCATGTCTCGCGCCGAGCCAGCGGCCGTTTGCTGGTACTGCGCCAGGTCGCCGTCCAGAGGCACGGTTTGCATCAGTTCCAGCGAGCCGATCACCCCGTTCATGGGGGTGCGCAGTTCGTGGGTCAGGGTGGCGAGGAATTCGTCCTTGAGCCGGTTGCTGCGGGCCAACTGCTGGTTGAGCACTTCCAGCTTCTGGCTGGCGTCGAACAGGATTTGCGCCTGTTGCTCGCGCATGCCGTTGATGCGGTCCGCCAGGGCCAGGGACAACAGCGCCACCTCAATGGCCGAGCCAATCTGGCTGGCGTACATGGTGAGGAAGACGTTGGGCAAGTAGCCCAGCACCATCATGGTATTGACCACCCCGCCCAGCAGGAACGCGGTCCAGGCGATGATGAAATACCGCGCCATGCGCTGCCCGCAGCACCAGGCCTTGATGGCGGCGATGAAGATGGTCACGGTGAACACCAGCGCCAGGCCGGTGGCCAGGCGCAAGGCCAGCGCGTAACTGGTCATCAGCGAGAGCAGCATCACCACCGCCCCGCAGGCCACCAGTGCCAGCAACAGACGATTGATCCAGCGACTGTGTTGGGCAGTGTGCAGGAAGCTGCGGGCGAACAGGCTGCCAAACAGCGCCGCCGAGCCAATCAGGAACGGCACCGCCGCGTTGGTCCACCACGGGTTGTCCGGCCACAAATATTCCGCCGCCACCCCATTGACCGACAATTGGTACAGGCCGAACGAGGCGATGTAGAGGATGTAATACAGGTAACTGGTGTCACGCACGCTCAGGTAGATGAACAGGTTGTAGATCAACATCCCCAGCAATACGCCGTAAATCGCCCCCAGTACATACAGGCGCAAGGGTTGTTCTTCCAGGTAGGCGGTGCCGGACCACAGCGTCAACGGGGCCTGGATCGAGCCTTGGCTTTGCAGGCGCAGGTAGAGGGTTTCCTGTTGATTGGGCACAAAGTTGAGCTTGAACAGGTAATTGCTCTGGCGCACCTCCCGGCTGGAAAAAGGCAGCGCGCTGCCGGTGCGCGCGGTGAGGCGGTAGTTGCCGGTGGGGTCGCGCTGGTACAGGTCCAGGTGGTTCAGTGGCGGGTAGGCCAGTTCCAGGAACCAGGTACGTGGGGAACGCGGGTCTTGGGCCAGGTAATGCAGGTCGATCTTGAGCCAGAACACCGAGCGCGAATAGCCGGCATTGAGGGTGGCTTTGTCATGGGGCTTGAACTGTGCGGCGTAGACGGGGGAACTCACATCGGCGATGGTCAGGGCGTCGGTCGGGTCTTCGAGCACCTGCATGGCGCGGCCCAGTGGCAAGCTTCGCGTGTCCTGAGTGAACTCGATGGCGCTGGCGAACATTGGCAGTCCGCACAACAATAAAATCAGCAAATAGCGCATAGAGCCCCAGCGTGACCTGTCCGGTTATGTCAAAAAGCCCCCCATTCCTTTTGAGAAGACGAATACCGGCGATACAGTAAGTTGTTTGGATCCACTCTAGCATAGCCGCTAGAGGCCATTAGACACCATTGAAATAATTTTTTGAAAGGCTCTAGAACGCGGCTTACAGAGGGTTTTACAACCCGTAACGGATACTAGCAAACAGCCATAAATACCCCTGTATCCGGGCAAAATTCTGCCAGCGCCAGACGGCCACGCCAAAAGCGTTTGGTGGTAAGCTCGCGCTCCATGAATATCTACAGCTCTCGCCCTGTTGTCCTCTGTCTCTCCGGCCATGATCCCAGTGGGGGCGCCGGCTTGCAGGCAGATATCGAAGCCCTGCTCGCCCAGGGCTGCCATGCGGCTCCGACCGTCACCGCCCTGACCGTGCAGAACACCGTCAATGTCAGCGACTTTCGCGTACTCGATCGCGAGTGGGTAATGGCCCAGGCCAATGCCGTGCTCAGCGACTCCGAAGTCGCGGCGGTCAAGCTGGGCATGCTGGGCTCTACCGCGATGGTCGACACCGTGGTCGAACTGCTGCAGGCGCATCCGCACCTGCCGGTGGTGTGCGACCCGGTGCTGCGTGCCGGCGGCGGTGGTAGCCTGGGCAAGGATGAAGTCGGCTACGCGATGCGCGAGCGGCTGTTTCCACTGTCGCTGATCGCCACACCCAACCTGCCCGAAGCCCGCATCCTTGCAGAGCTGCCCGACGGCACCGCGGACGAATGCGCCGAAAAGCTGCTGCCGTATATCAAGCACCTGCTGATCACGGGCGGCCATGGCGACGAACACGAAGTGCACAACCGCCTGTACAGCCGCGACGGCACGCGCCAGACCTTCACCTGCCAGCGCCTGCCCGGCAACTATCACGGATCGGGTTGCACCCTGGCCAGTGCACTGGCCGGGCGGATCGCCCAGGGCGAGGGCCTGGTGAGCGCCGTACAGTCTGCCCTCAACTACACTTGGCGTACCCTGCGTGACGCCGAACAACTCGGCCAGGGCCAGTTCGTGCCTCGCCGGCTGCCGCTGGATTTCTGCTCGTAAGACCAAGAGGCCTGCCCGATGAAATTACGTGGCCTTTACGCCATTACCGACGGCCAACTGTTGGCCGGCAAATTCCTCGCCTATGTCGAAGCGGCATTGGACGGTGGCGTGACCTTGTTGCAGTACCGCGATAAAAGCACCGACGAAGCCCGGCGCCTGCGCGAAGCCGAAAAGTTGCGGGAGCTGTGCTCTCGCTACAAGACCCAGTTGATCATCAACGACGATGCCGAATTGGCTGCGCGCCTCGGCGTCGGCGTACACCTGGGCCAGACCGACGGCCCACTGACCCCGGCGCGTGCCTTGCTGGGTTCCAAGGCGATCATCGGCGCCACCTGCCACAGCCAGATCGAACTGGCCGAGCAGGCCGCGAAGGAAGGCGCCAGCTATGTCGCCTTCGGCCGCTTCTTCAATTCCAACACCAAGCCTGGCGCGCCCGCCGCCACTGTCGAGATGCTGGCCCAGGCCCGCAAGCGCCTGCAATCGCCGATCTGCGTGATCGGCGGCATCACCCTGGAGAACGCCGAACCGCTGGTGGCCCACGGTGCTGACCTGCTGGCCGTGGTGCATGGCCTGTTCGGCGCCGAGAGCACCCAGGAAGTCACGCGCCGCGCCCGCGCCTTTAACGATCTTCTTAAATATTCCGTTTAGAGAGCCCGACCATGTCCCGTTCCGAAAGCCTGTTTGCCAATGCCCAGAAACACATCCCCGGTGGTGTGAACTCCCCCGTGCGTGCGTTCAAGAGCGTCGGCGGCACGCCATTGTTCTTCAAGCATGCCGAAGGCGCCTACGTCACCGACGAAGATGACAAGCGCTACGTCGACTACGTTGGTTCCTGGGGTCCAATGATCCTCGGCCACAGCCATCCTGAAGTCCTCGACGCCGTCCGCCAGCAATTGCAGCACGGCCTGTCCTACGGCGCGCCGACCGCGATGGAAACCGAGATGGCCGACCTGGTCTGCTCGATCGTGCCGTCGATGGAGATGGTGCGCATGGTCAGTTCCGGCACCGAAGCCACCATGAGCGCAATCCGCCTGGCCCGTGGTTTCACCGGCCGCGACAGCATTATCAAATTCGAAGGCTGCTACCACGGCCACTCCGACAGCCTGCTGGTCAAGGCCGGTTCCGGCGCACTGACCCAGGGCGTTCCGAGTTCGGCCGGCGTACCCGCCGCGTTCGCCAAACACACGCTGACCCTGCCGTTCAACGACATTGCCGCGGTCGAGCAGATGCTCAGCGAAGTCGGCCAGGACGTGGCTTGCATCATCGTCGAGCCGGTCGCCGGCAACATGAACTGCGTACCGCCGGCCCCGGGCTTCCTCGAAGGCTTGCGCGAGCAGTGCGACAAACACGGCGTGGTACTGATTTTCGACGAAGTGATGACCGGTTTCCGTGTCGCCCTCGGCGGCGCCCAAGCGCACTATGGCGTCACGCCAGACCTGAGCACCTTTGGCAAGATCATTGGCGGCGGCATGCCGGTGGGCTGCTTTGGCGGCAAGCGTGAAATCATGCAGCAGATCGCGCCGCTGGGCCCGGTGTACCAGGCGGGCACCCTGTCCGGTAACCCACTGGCCATGGCGGCCGGCCTGACCACCCTGCGCCTGATCAGCCGCCCGGGTTTCCACGCCGAGCTGACCGACTACACCACTCGCCTGCTGGACGGCTTGCAACAGCGCGCCGATGCCGCCGGTATCCCGTTTGTCACCACCCAGGCCGGTGGCATGTTCGGCCTGTATTTCAGCGGTGCCGACGATATCGTCACGTTCGAGGACGTGATGGGCAGCGATGCCGACCTCTTCAAGCGCTTCTTCCACCTGATGCTGGAAGGCGGCGTGTACCTGGCGCCGAGCGCCTTCGAGGCGGGTTTCACCTCGATCGCCCACGGCGACGCCGAGCTGAAACTGACCCTTGACGCCGCCGAGCGCGCCTTCGCCGCCCTGAAATAAACAGGTGCACACTCTGATGCTGCCCTCGGCAGCGTCAGATTTTCTACTTTGCCTACAGCGTTTTCCTTATTTTTTCGAGAATTCACCTGCAATCCGGCAGATAACTTGCCCAACCAGCAGAAAAACGAGTAAAGACTTTGTAAGCAGAGGCCTGCTTATTTCATAATGCGCGCTTATTGGACCCCCGAGGGTCCGCGTGCCCCGTCAGAGGTAAGTCGATTCCCATGAAACGCACCGGCCGCACCCTGGTCCTGGGCTGCCTGTTGCTCCTTCAGCCGCTGCTGGCACATGCACAAGCAGGCGGCAACTCGTTGTTAATCCCAGCGATGGGTCGTTGCACCCTCAATACCCAGCCAGACAGCCAGGCCGAAGCCCTGAGCGCGTGCCAGAAACAGGCCGACGGCGGGGATGCGCAGGCGCAATACGAGTTGGGCGAGTTCTTCTACGACAGCAAAAACCCCGCCCGCGACCTCAACAAGGCCTTGAACTACTTCGAGAAAGCCTCGTTGCAGGGCCACGCCCAGGCGCAATTCCAACTGGGCACCATGTTCTTCCACGGTGAAGGCGTGCCGGCCAATAACGTCCAGGCGTATATCGTGCTGAAAATGGCTGCGGTCAATGGCGCCGAAGACGCGCTGGACACCGCCGACGAAGTGGCCGAGCACATGCAGCGCGATGAGCTGGAAGTGGCTACCCAGGTGCTGGGGCAGATTTTCCGCAATTACCTGCAGGAATTGCAGAGTGCCGATGGGCGTTCGCCGTTCTCACCCCTGCCCTGATCGATCTGCGGCGAGGGCGCGTGTTCCTCGCCAGCCTGCAAAGCGGGTTCACAACCCTTCACTGACTTCTATCTGACGCATCTGTAAATTGCATTGGGGCCGCTTCGAGCCCCGGCGGGAGTAAGCGTCCTCGTCACAAACGCCTTACTTTTCGGGCATCGGCATCGGAAACGGCATGACATTGCTCGTGCCACGGGCTTCGCTGATCTTCGGTGTTCCCAGGCGCTCGACTTCATCGATGCGCACAATCGAATGCATCGGCACAAAACTACGCACCACGCCTTCGAACTGGGCCTTGAGTTTCTCTTCGCCCGGGTCGACGACCAACTGGGTGCGCTCGCCAAAGACGAACTCTTCCACCTCCAGGAAGCCCCACAGATCGCTCTGATAGATCTGCTTGGCGTACATTTCGAACACCTGGCCCTGGTTCAGGAAAATCACCTTGTAGATTGGAGCTTCACGTTTGGTCATGGTGGGCGAACAACACATCGGGGATATAAAAGAGGGCGCGAACTATAGCATGGCACCCGATGCACAACGCTAGGAACCAATGGGCATGCCCCCTATAATGCGCGGTTCTTTACCACCAGTTGACGATTCCCATGGCCAAGAAGCTTTATATCGAAACCCACGGTTGCCAGATGAACGAGTACGACAGCTCGCGCATGGTCGATCTGCTGGGTGAACACCAGGCCCTGGAAGTCACCGCCCGCGCCGAAGATGCCGACGTGATCCTGCTCAATACCTGCTCGATCCGCGAACGGGCCCAGGACCGCGTGTACTCGCAACTGGGCCGCTGGCGCGAACTGAAACTGGCCAACCCGGACATGGTGATCGCCGTCGGCGGTTGCGTGGCCAGCCAGGAAGGCGCCGCCATCCGCGACCGCGCGCCCTATGTCGACGTGGTGTTCGGCCCACAGACCCTGCACCGCCTGCCGGAAATGATCGACGCTGCGCGCCTCACCAGGCTGCCCCAGGTCGACGTCTCGTTCCCGGAAATCGAAAAATTCGACCATTTGCCCGAGCCACGCATCGACGGGCCGAGCGCCTATGTGTCGGTGATGGAAGGCTGCAGCAAGTACTGCACCTTCTGCGTGGTGCCTTACACCCGTGGCGAAGAAGTCAGCCGGCCGTTTGACGATGTGCTGTCGGAAATCATCCACCTGGCCGAACACGGCGTGCGCGAAGTGACCCTCCTCGGCCAGAACGTCAACGGCTATCGCGGCCAGACCCACGATGGCCGCCTGGCGGACCTGGCGGAGCTGATCCGCGTGGTCGCCGCCGTCGATGGCATCGAGCGCATTCGCTACACCACCTCGCACCCGTTGGAGTTTTCCGACAGCCTGATCCAGGCCCACGCCGAAGTGCCGGAGCTGGTCAAGCACCTGCATTTGCCGGTGCAGTCGGGCTCGGACCGCATCCTGGCGGCCATGAAGCGCAACCACACCGCCCTGGAATACAAATCCAAACTGCGCAAATTGCGCGCGGCGGTGCCGGGTATCTGCATCAGCTCGGACTTTATCGTCGGTTTTCCCGGCGAAACCGAGAAAGACTTCCAGCAGACCATGAAGCTGATCGAAGACGTCGGTTTTGACTTCTCCTATTCGTTTGTCTACAGCCAGCGTCCGGGCACCCCGGCCGCCGACCTGCTGGACGAAACCCCGGAAGAACTGAAAAAAGAGCGCTTGAACGCCCTGCAACATCGCCTGAACCAGCAGGGTTTCGAGATCAGCCGACAAATGGTCGGGTCCACCCAACGCATCCTGGTCACCGACTACTCGAAAAAAGACCCGGGCGAATTGCAGGGGCGCACCGAGAACAACCGCATCGTCAACTTCCGTTGCGACAATCCGACCTTGATCGGCCAGTTTGCCGATGTGCACATCGATGCGGCGCAACCGCATTCGTTGCGCGGGTCTCTGGTGCAATAACCCTCAAATCACCACGGCTCAAAATGTGGGAGGGGGCTTGCCCCCGATGACTGCGTGTCAGACACAGATGTTTTATCTGAACCTGCGCTATCGGGGGGGCAAGCCCCCTCCCACATTTGAATTGCATGGCGTCAGGGTTAGATAAGTGCTTTCGTACCCGCGCCACTGGCGTTATCCTCTCTTTCACCTAAACAGCCAAAGGGCGGCTAAAAGCAACCTTGAACGCACCCATAGCAGAACCCCATCGTTTCCTCCTCGAGCCGTTTGAGGCTCGCCGTTTCGCCAATCTGTGCGGACAGTTCGACGAGCACCTGCGCCTGATCGAACAACGCCTGAGCATCGAGATCCGCAACCGCGGCAATCAATTCGAGCTTATTGGCGAACCCCAGCACACCACGTCTGCAGAAAACCTGCTCCGCCGCCTCTACCGCGAAACCAAGGGTAGTGAGCTGTCGCCGGAAACGGTGCACCTGTACCTGCAGGAATCCGCCGTGGAAGACCTGGCCAACAACCCGGTGGCCGAAGCCAGCGTGGCCCTGCGCACCAAAAAAGGCATGATTCGCCCACGCGGCTTGAATCAGCAGCGCTACGTCAAAGAAATTCTCGGCAACGATATCAACTTCGGCATCGGCCCCGCCGGTACCGGCAAGACCTACCTGGCCGTGGCCTGTGCGGTCGACGCCTTGGAGCGCGAGCAAGTGCGCCGCATCCTGTTGGTGCGCCCAGCGGTCGAGGCGGGTGAAAAACTCGGCTTCCTGCCCGGCGACCTGGCCCAGAAGATCGATCCGTACCTGCGCCCGCTCTACGACGCGCTCTACGAAATGCTCGGCTTTGAATACGTGGCCAAGCTGATCGAACGCCAAGTGATCGAAATCGCCCCGCTGGCCTACATGCGTGGCCGTACGCTGAACAACAGCTTCATCATCCTCGACGAAAGCCAGAACACCACTGTCGAGCAGATGAAGATGTTCCTCACCCGTATCGGTTTCGGCTCCACCGCCGTGATCACCGGTGACGTCACCCAGGTCGACCTGCCCAAGGGCACCAAATCCGGCCTGGCCCAGGTGATCGAGGTGCTCAAGGACGTGCCGGGTATCAGCTTCACGCACTTCATGCCCAAGGACGTGGTCCGCCACCCGCTGGTGCAGCGCATTGTCGAGGCCTACGAGCGCTTCGACCATCGCGACGACGCACCGACCCAGGATGCGCGCCGCGATGCTTGAGCTTGACCTGCAGCTGGCCACCGACGCGCCCGCTCCCAGCGAAGAGCAGTTCCGTCAATGGTGCACCCTGGCCCTGCGCCAGCGCACCGCTGACTCGGAACTGACCATTCGCCTGGTGGACGAGCCCGAGGGCCGCGAACTGAATCACACCTGGCGCCAGAAGGATTACGCGACCAACGTGCTGTCCTTTCCCGCCGACGTACCCGACGAGTTGCTGGATATCCCGCTGCTGGGCGACCTGGTGATCTGCGTCGAAGTGGTCGAACGCGAAGCTCGGGAGCAAGGCAAGGTTCTTGAGGCCCATTGGGCCCATCTGGTCATCCACGGCTGCTTGCATCTGCTGGGCTACGACCATATAGACGATGACGAAGCCGAAGAGATGGAAGCGCTGGAACGAACGTTGCTTGCAGAATTGGGTCATCGCGATCCGTATGCAGACGACGAAAACTGATCGACACTTAACTGAAACAACAAAGGATTTAGAGTAATCGCTATGAGCGAAGACCGATCGAGCAACGGGCAAAAGTCATGGCTGGGTAAACTGACCCAGGCTTTTGCCCACGAGCCGAAAAACCGCCAGGAGCTGCTGGAGCTGCTGCGCGAAGCCCACCAGAACAAGTTGCTGGACAGCGAAGCGCTGGCCATCGTCGAAGGCGCCATCCAGGTGGCTGACCTGCAGGTTCGCGACATCATGGTCCCGCGCTCGCAGATGATCAGCATCAAGGCGACCCAGACCCCACGGGAATTCCTCCCGGCCGTGATCGATTCGGCGCACTCGCGCTACCCGGTGATCGGTGAAAGCCATGACGACGTCATGGGTGTCCTGCTGGCCAAGGACCTGCTGCCGCTGATCCTCAAGGAGAACGGCGACAGCTTCAACATCAAGGACCTGCTGCGTCCCGCCACGTTCGTCCCGGAATCCAAGCGCCTGAATGTGCTGCTGCGTGAATTCCGCGCCAACCACAATCACATGGCCATCGTGATCGACGAATACGGCGGCGTGGCTGGCCTGGTAACCATCGAGGACGTGCTGGAACAAATCGTCGGCGATATCGAAGATGAGCACGACGTCGAAGAAGACAGCTACATCAAACCACTGCCCAGCGGTGACTTCCTGATCAAGGCGCTGACACCGATCGAGAACTTCAACGAGTTCTTCGACAGCGAGTTCTCCGACGATGAGTTCGATACCGTCGGCGGCCTGGTGATGAGTGCATTTGGTCATTTGCCCAAGCGCAATGAAACCACCGAGATCGGTGCGTATCGCTTCCGCATCCTGAATGCCGACAGCCGTCGCATCCACCTGATCCGTCTGACACCTATTGCCCGCTAAGGACTGACATGCGCCGTTTCATCGCTCCCGGCTGGCCCGGTAACCTGCTGGCCGTGGTGGCCGGCGCCATCACCACCCTGGCGCTGGCGCCCTTCGACCTGTGGCCGTTTGCGCTGCTGGCGGTCGGACTGTTTTATGTCGGGCTGCGGGAATTGTCCCCACGCCAGGCCCTGGGCCGTGGCTGGTGTTTCGGTTTCGGTCTGTTTGGCGCTGGCACCAGTTGGATCTACTACAGCATCCACCACTTCGGCGGCGCCTCGGTGCTGTTGGCCGGGCTGCTGATGCTGGCATTCACCGCCGCCATTGCCCTGTTCTTCGCCTTACCCGCGTGGCTGTGGGCGCGCTGGCTGCGCCGCAATGAAGCGCCGCTGGCCGACGCCCTGACCTTTGCCGCACTGTGGGTCGGCCAGGAAGCCTTTCGTGGCTGGTTCCTCACCGGTTTCCCCTGGTTGTACTCCGGTTACAGTCAACTCGACGGCCCCCTCACCGGCCTCGCGCCAGTGGGTGGCATGTGGCTGATTTCCTTTGCGCTGGCGCTGACCGCAGCCTTGCTGTGCAACCTGCCACGCCTGCTCGCAACCCGGCGCAACGCCTTTATCGGCACTGGCCTGCTGTTGCTGGTGGCGCCTTGGGCAATCGGCCTGGCCCTCAAGCATCACGACTGGACCTCGCCTTCCGGCGCACCGTTAAGCGTGGCGGCGATCCAGGGCAACGTCGAACAAAGCATGAAGTGGGACCCCGAGCAGCTCAATGCGCAACTGGCGCTGTACCGCGACATGAGCTTCAGCTCCAAGCGCGTCGACCTGCTGGTATGGCCCGAAACAGCGGTGCCGGTGCTCAAGGAGTCGGTCGAGGGTTACCTGGGGATGATGGGCAAGTTCGCCGCCGAGCGGCATACCGCCCTGATCACCGGCGTGCCGATTCGCCAGGAAGTGCATCATCACAAGCGCTACTTCAACGGCATCACGGTGGTGGGTGAAGGGGACGGCACTTACCTGAAGCAGAAACTGGTGCCCTTCGGCGAGTACGTGCCACTGCAGGACATGTTGCGCGGCTTGATTGCCTTCTTCGACCTGCCCATGTCGGACTTCGCCCGTGGCCCGTCCGACCAGGCAATGCTGCAAGCCAAGGGCTATCAGATTGCACCGTTCATTTGCTATGAAGTGGTGTACCCGGAATTCGCCGCTGGCCTGTCGGCCCAGAGCGACCTGCTGCTGACCATCAGCAACGACACCTGGTTCGGCACCTCCATCGGCCCCTTGCAGCATCTGCAAATGGCGCAAATGCGTGCGCTGGAAGCCGGCCGCTGGATGATCCGCGCCACCAACAATGGCGTGACCGGCCTGATCAACCCGTATGGTCAGATCACCGCGCAAATCCCGCAGTTCGAGCGCGGCATTCTCTACGGCGACGTGGTGCCGATGCACAACCTGACACCGTATCTGCAATGGCGCTCATGGCCGTTGATCATCCTGTGCGTGGGGCTGTTTGGCTGGGCACTGCTGGCGGGCCGGATGTCCAAAACCGTCTGACCAGGCAACACCAAACCAATGTGGGAGGGCGCGCGCGCCGATGGCAATTGTTCAGACACAGATGTTTTGACTGAAATGCCGCTATCGGGGGCAAGCCCCCTCCCACATTTTGATTTGCGGTGCTATCGATAGAACAACCGATACCCCACCTGCCCCACCGCCTCGTTGAGCAACTGCCCGCTCTGCCACACTGACTTGAACTCCGGCATCCAGCCGCCCAGTGGCCGGGCGTTGTCCACGCCCAGGAAACCGACAGGCGCCGGCACCACGGTAAAGCCGGCCTTTTCAAAGCTCCAGACCGAACGCGGCATATGCCAGGCCTGGGTCACCAGCACCACGCGCTTGATGCCCTCGGGTAACAGAATCCCGGCGCTCATCTGCGCGTTTTCCCACGTGGTACGGCTGCGCTCTTCCTTCCAGCGCACCATGACGCCAAAGTCATCTTGCATCGACACCGCCATCAACTCAGCCTCGCTGGGCGGCGTCCCGTAGTGCAAACCACCGCTGGTCAACACCGGCAACCCGGATGCCTTGGCCAAACGCGCGGCATAGCGCTGGCGCTCAAGCCCGATTCCCGTGGGCTGGTCCGAACCCCAGGCCGGATCGCCACGCTCTCGGCCCGAACCCAATATCACAATGGCATCAGCGCGCTCGGCCAGGGTCGACCAGTCCTCGCGAACCAAGGGCGGTTGCGTCTCCAGGGCCCGCGCGCCCCACTCCACCACGACCGGCAAGCTCATCAGCCACATGCCCCCCAGCCCAAGGGCAAAACAGCATCCCGCCAGGCGCGGACGGCTGCGACGAAACCACCAGGCAAGCGCGAGCAACAGCAAAAGAATGCCAGGCGGCAGTAACAGTTGTTTGATGAAGTAACGAATAGGCATCGGGCATCTCCATAGATGCCCGAAGCCTAAGGTGTAACGGGGGTTGAGCGACACTATTTAAGAGCAAAGCTGTGGTTGCGATGATCAGGCAGCAACAGGAGGGTGCATTACTTGAACCGTACGGCCCGACGTTTTTCCGGGCCGCGACCAGCCAACACATCCTTGAGCCACACCACCTTGGCCGACCGCGGGGGTTCACCGTATGGCGGGGAAGCCACACCGCTCGACACCGCGCGTCCATTCCTTTCCAGGTAAGCCGTGATCAGTTCCAACTCTGCGCGGCTCAAGCCTCGCAGTTCCAACTCCACAGGCCGTTCATCACGCAATCGGTCCGCAGTACTTGCCGCATCCAGTGCCCGACCCAAGCGGTCGATCAGTCCTTGGTATACATCCGATTTAGATAACATTCGCTGCGATTCCACCATCCCCTCACCTCATTGAAGATAAGACTCACTCCCCAATAAACAGCGTAGCCCCCATGGCTGCGCCTGCCCGGTGCCGCGACAGACGGCCTCGGTGGCGCAATCAGGGTTTCCCTCGATAGAGTGGGGTCATGTATGCTACGGCGCTTCCTGTAACTCCACTTCCCGCAGGGTTTGGGCACGGACGCGCCGCTTTTTGGTGTCGATCAACCCGGACAGTGCACCGAAGAGGATTAGGCCACCCCTATCCAGTTCAAAAGTAGCCATGCACGAACAATATCAGCCCCGTGAAATAGAAAATGCCGCCCAAACCTTCTGGGACGAGCAAAAGTCCTTTGAAGTCAGTGAACAGCCAGGCAAGGAGACTTTCTACTGCCTATCGATGTTCCCTTACCCCAGCGGCAAGCTACACATGGGGCATGTGCGTAACTACACCATCGGCGACGTGATTTCCCGCTACCAGCGCATGCAAGGCAAGAACGTCCTGCAACCCATGGGTTGGGACGCCTTCGGCATGCCGGCGGAAAACGCCGCGATGAAAAACAACGTGGCTCCCGCCAAGTGGACCTACGAAAACATCGCCTACATGAAGTCCCAGCTGCGCAGCCTGGGCCTGGCGGTGGACTGGTCTCGCGAAGTAACCACCTGCAAGCCGGACTACTACCGCTGGGAACAATGGCTGTTCACTCGCCTGTTCGAAAAAGGCGTGATCTACAAAAAAAGCGGCACCGTGAACTGGGACCCGATCGACCAGACCGTACTGGCCAACGAGCAGGTCATCGACGGTCGCGGCTGGCGCTCCGGCGCGCTGATCGAAAAGCGCGAAATCCCGATGTACTACTTCAAGATCACCGCCTACGCGGACGAACTCTTGTCGAGCCTCGACGATTTGCCGGGCTGGCCTGAACAGGTCAAGACCATGCAACGCAACTGGATCGGCAAGTCCAAGGGCATGGAAGTTCAGTTCCCGTACAACGTCGACTCCATCGGCGAAGCCGGCGCACTCAAAGTCTTCACCACCCGTCCAGACACCCTGATGGGCGCGACCTACGTCGCCGTGGCTGCCGAGCACCCATTGGCCACCCAGGCTGCCCGCAACAACCCTGAACTGCAGGCGTTCATTGCCGAATGCAAAGGCGGTAGCGTGGCCGAGGCCGACGTCGCCACCCAGGAGAAAAAGGGCCTGCCGACCGGGTTGTTCGTCGAGCACCCGCTGACCGGCGAAAAGCTGCCGGTCTGGGTCGCCAACTACGTGCTGATGCACTACGGCGATGGCGCAGTAATGGCTGTGCCGGCCCACGACGAGCGCGATTTCGAATTCGCCACCAAATACAGCCTGCCGATCAAGTCAGTGGTGCGCACCAGCTCGGGCGATACCAACCCGGCCCCGTGGCAAGACGCCTACGGTGAGCACGGTGAGCTGATCAACTCCGGCGAGTTCGACGGCCTGGACTTCGCCGGCGCCTTCGACGCCATCGAAGTCGCACTGATCAAGAAAAACCTCGGCGCCTCGCGCACCCAGTTCCGCCTGCGCGACTGGGGCATCAGCCGCCAACGCTATTGGGGCTGCCCGATCCCGATCATCCATTGCGAAAGCTGTGGCGACGTGCCGGTGCCGGAAGACCAACTGCCGGTCATCCTGCCGGAAGACGTGGTGCCGGACGGCGCCGGTTCGCCGCTGGCGCGCATGCCCGAGTTCTACGAGTGCAACTGCCCGAAATGCGGCCAGCCTGCCAAGCGTGAAACCGACACCATGGACACCTTCGTCGAGTCCTCGTGGTACTACGCCCGCTACGCCTCGCCGCACTATGAAGGCGGCCTGGTGGAAAAATCCGCGGCCGACCATTGGTTGCCGGTGGATCAGTACATCGGCGGTATCGAACACGCCATTCTCCACCTGCTGTACGCACGCTTCTTCCACAAGCTGATGCGCGACGAAGGCCTGGTGAGTTCCAATGAACCGTTCAAGAACCTGCTGACCCAGGGCATGGTCGTCGCCGAGACTTACTATCGCCGCGAGGCCAATGGCGCCTACACCTGGTTCAACCCGGCGGACGTCGAACTGGAGCGCGACAGCAAGGCCAAGGTCATCAGCGCCAAGCTGATCGCCGACGGCCTGCCGGTGGAAATCGGCGGCACCGAGAAGATGGCCAAGTCGAAGAACAACGGCGTCGACCCACAGTCGATGATCGACCAGTTCGGCGCAGACACCTGCCGCCTGTTCATGATGTTCGCCTCGCCGCCTGACATGAGCGCCGAATGGTCCGACTCCGGCGTCGAAGGTTCGCACCGTTTCCTCAAGCGCGTCTGGCGCCTGGCCCATGCCCATGTCAGCCAGGGCCTGCCTGGCAAGCTGGATGTAGCGGGCTTGAATGATGAGCAGAAAGCCATTCGCCGCAGCACCCACCTGGCCATCAAGCAAGCGAGCCAGGACGTGGGCCAGCACCACAAGTTCAACACCGCCATCGCCCAGGTGATGACCCTGATGAACGTGCTGGAGAAAGCACCACACGCCACCGAACAGGACCGTGCGCTGGTTCAGGAAGGCCTGGAAACGGTCACCTTGCTGCTGGCCCCGATCACGCCGCACATCAGCCACGAACTGTGGAGCCGCCTGGGCCACAGCGACGCGGTCATTGATGCCCGCTGGCCGGTGCAGGATGACAGCGCGCTGGTACAGGACACGTTGCAACTGGTGATCCAGGTCAACGGTAAACTGCGCGGGCACATCGACATGCCTGCCAGCGCCAGCCGTGAAGACGTCGAAGCGGCCGCCCGCATCAATGAGAACGTGCTGCGCTTTACCGAAGGCCTGACGATCCGCAAAGTGATCGTGGTGCCCGGCAAGCTGGTCAATATCGTCGCGAGCTAAATCGGATCGGGCGCAGGGCTTGGGCCCTGCGCCGAACAAAACCTCCAGGGCCTCGATAAGGCCCACATGGTTTCAAGGGGAGCAACAAAATGATCAAACGCAATTTGCTGGTGATGGGCCTTGCCGTGCTGCTGAGCGCTTGCGGCTTCCAGCTGCGCGGTACTGGCACCAATGAACTGGCGATCAAGGAACTGGACGTCAGCGCCCGCGACGCCTACGGCAATACTGTGACCCAGTTGCGCCAGGTACTGGAAAACAGTGGTGTGCACGTCTACACCGGCGCGCCCTATAAGCTGGTCCTGATAAACGAGAAAGAAACCCAGCGTAACCTCAGTTACGCCAGTGCCGGCCGCGCCTCGGACATCGAACTGAGCAGTGAGCTCAACTTCGAAATCCAGGGCCGCGAACACCTGCCATTGATGGGTGACAAGGTCCAGGTGCAGAAAATCGTCAGCCACGACGGCAACAACCTGGTGGGTTCGGACTCGGAAAGCATCCAGGTGCGCAAGGAAATGCGTCGTGAATTGGTGCAACGCATGGTGGTGCGCCTGCAGATGCTGACCCCACAACAACTCGACACCTTGCAGCAAAACGCCGACAACAAGGCCAAGGCTGACGCCGACGCCCTGAAAGCCGCGCAAGAGTACGAAAACAACACGCCGAAACAATCGCCTGTTGAAGTCCCTGTCGAGTAAGCCAGACGGGGCGCCCCAGGCGCCCCGTTCGCCCAGCCTATGAAACTCACCCCCGCCCAACTCGCCAAACACCTGCAAGGTGGCCTCGCGCCTGTATACATCGTCAGCGGCGATGACCCGCTGCTGTGCCAGGAAGCGGCGGACGCCATCCGCACTGCCGCACGCCAGCACGGCTTCGATGAGCGACAGGTGTTCAGCGCCGACGCCAGTTTCGACTGGGGCACGCTGCTGCAAGCCGGCGCCAGCATGTCGCTGTTTGCGGAAAAACGCCTGCTGGAGCTGCGCTTGCCGTCGGGCAAGCCCGGAGACAAAGGCGCAGCCGCCTTCATCGAGTACTGTTCACGACCTGCCGAAGACACAGTGCTGCTGATCAGCCTGCCCAAGCTCGACGGCAGTGCGCAGAAAACCAAGTGGGGCAAGGCGCTGGTGGAAGGGACGCAGACCCAGTTCATCCAGATCTGGCCGGTGGATAGCAGCCAGTTGCCGCAATGGATTCGTCAGCGCCTGTCACAGTCGGGGCTATCGGCGACGCAAGATGCCGTCGAGCTGATCGCCGCCCGGGTCGAAGGCAACTTGCTTGCCGCCGCCCAGGAGATCGAAAAGCTCAAGCTGATGGCTGAAGACGGGCAGATCACCGTCGAGACCGTGCAAGGCGCGGTAGCCGACAGTGCGCGGTTTGACGTGTTCGGGCTGGTGGACGCGATCCTCAATGGCGAACCGGCCCACGCCCTGCGCATGCTCGAAGGGTTACGCGGTGAAGGCGTGGAACCGCCGGTGATCCTCTGGGCCCTGGCCCGGGAACTGCGGGTGCTGGCCAATATCGCCCTGCAATACAGCCAGGGCACGCCGCTCGACAAATGCTTCAGCCAGGCCCGGCCGCCCGTGTGGGACAAACGCAAGCCCCTGATGAGCAAAGCCCTGCAACGGCACTCGGCGCAACGCTGGGCGCAATTGCTGCTGGAAGCGCAGCGCATCGATGCGCAGATCAAGGGCCAGGCAGCCGGTTCGCCGTGGATGAGCCTGAGTCGTTTGTCGCTGTTGATGTCCGGACAGCGCCTGACACTCCCCGCCGAATAGCCCCCCCTCTTAAAAACACCGCAAAACCAATGTGGGAGGGGGCTTGCCTCCGATAGCGGCGTGTCAGCCACTGCATCTTCAGCTGATCCACCACGATCGGGAGCAAGTCGAATCATCGCACCGCCCTTCCCACATTTTTGACTGCGTTTACAATTCATGGGCTTTACAGCAGCCTGGCTTCGGCAGATGATTTGCACCGCTGCATCCCACCTGAAGAGAGCATCGACCATGAGCAAAAAGCCATCCAAGCATGGCCCCAACAAGGCCAAATCCATCATCGCCCAGCCACTGTTCCGCAGCCGTCAGGAACGCGCCGGCAAGGGCAAAGGCAGCTACCGCCGCGAAGCCTTCCAGTCTAATAGCTGGGAGGCTTCTTACTTTCTGGCTGCCTGAAGGCAAGCGCCCCTCCGGCATGATAAGGTCTGCACCTGATTTGTAATCCCTGGACCTGTGCATGCCCTCTAGTCTTTCCCGTCGTTGGCACCTTCGCCAATTGATCGCTGCCTCCAGCCTCATACTGCTCGTCGCCTGCGCGGAAAAGCCCACCGCCGCGGACGCTCAACCCCTGCCGACATTGCAGACCGCCCCCGTCGCAGCGCCCGCTGTCGTGGCCCCGCTGGCCGTGGACAATCTCGACATCCAGCCCACCCAGACCTTTGCCGAATGGCAGGCCGGTTTCCGCGAGCAAGCCTTGAAGGCCGGGATTACACCCGCCGTCTTCGATAATGCATTTGCCGGTGTTACCCCCGACATGGCAGTGATCCGCGCCGACCGCAGCCAGCCGGAGTTTTCCCGCCCGGTGTGGGAATACCTCGATGGCGCCCTGTCGCCGGTGCGCGTGCGTAACGGCCAGTCAATGCTGATCAAGTACGCCGATATCCTGCAAAGCATCGAGCAACGGTATGGCGTCGACCGCCAGGCACTGGTCTCGGTCTGGGGCATGGAAAGCAACTTCGGCCAGTTCCAAGGCAATAACTCGGTGATCCGCTCCTTGGCGACCCTGGCCTACGAAGGCCGTCGCCCGGCCTTTGCCCAGGCGCAATTGCTCGCCGCACTGCAGATCATCCAGCATGGCGATATCCAGGCCGACCAGATGAAAGGCTCCTGGGCCGGCGCCATGGGCCAGACCCAATTTATCCCGACCACCTACAATACCCACGCCGTGGACTTCGATGGCGACGGTCGCCGCGATATCTGGAACAGCCCGGCCGACGCCCTCGCCTCCACCGCTCACTACCTGCAAAGCTCCGGCTGGCAGAAAGGCCAACCGTGGGGCTTCGAGGTGCAACAACTGCCGGCGAACTTCGATTACGCCCTGGCCGACGGCGGTGTACGCAAGACCGTGGCCGAATGGCTGAAACTGGGTATCCAGTTGCCACCGGGGGCCAGCATGCCGGCCAACGTTGGGCAACTGTCCGCCGCGCTGCTGCTGCCAGCCGGCTACCGTGGCCCGGCGTTCTTGGTGCTGGATAATTTCCGCGCGATCCTCAAGTACAACAACTCATCGTCCTACGCGCTGGCCGTGGGCCTGCTGTCGGAACGGTTTGGTGGAGGCGGTGTGATCCGTGGGGATTGGCCGAAGGATGAGCTGCCGCTGAGCCGTTCACAGCGCATCGACCTGCAGACGGCGTTGAGCGCCAATGGTTATGACGCGGGCAACCCGGACGGAATTATCGGCGCGAACACGCGCAAGGCGATTCGGGCGGCGCAGCAATCGTTGGGCTGGCCAGCGGATGGGTATCCGACGGTGAAGTTGCTGGAGTCGTTGCAGAACCGTTAGATCTGCTTATGGCGACGACTGCTATCGGGGGCAAGCCCTCGATAGCGGTTTAGCAAACGCCAATAGATTCAGGGCCGGACAACCACATCCTGCTCCAACACCAACTGCTGCTCCCCCGCATCCAACCGCACCAACGCGCCCATCGGCAGCGTCAGGTTCGGATCGCAATGCCCGCTGCGCCAACCGGCCAGCACGGGTATGCACAACGGCTCGAACGTCTGCTTCAGCAGGCGCTCCAGCGCAACGTTATCCACCCCCGCCACATCCCCTACCAGCACACCGGCGACCTGAGCCAACTTGCCCGCCAGACGCAGGTGCGTCAGCAGACGGTCGATGCGGTAGATCGGCTCGTTGACGTCTTCGATAAACAGGATGATGCCCTCGGCATCGATTTCGTAGGGCGTCCCCATCACCGCCGCGATCATTGACAGGTTGCCCCCCAATAAGCGCCCACAGGCGATACCAGGCTCGATCGTAGTCAACGGGTAGGCCACCGGGTGCACCAACACACTGCCTGCGCCCAGCTGGCCCCGCAGCAGGTTGAACAGTGATGACTCGGTGGGGGGTTGCTTGCCGCCAAGCAAGTCGGCATTCAGCATCGGGCCGTGGAAGGTCACAAAGCCCGCATAGCGGCTGATCGCAAGGTGCAAAGCGGTGATGTCGCTGTAGCCCACAAAGGGTTTGGGGTTGGCGCGCAGCAGGTCGAAGTCCAGCGCGTCGAGCAGTCGCGGTGTGCCGTAACCACCACGCAAACAGAAGATAGCGTCGATTTCCGGATCGGCAAAAGCGGCGTGCAGGTCACGCAGACGTACTGCATCACTGCCGGCGAGGTAGCCGTCGCGTTCATAGACACCGGGGGAAATTCGCAGATCGTAGCCGCGCGTGCGCATCCATTGGCCAGCCTTTTCAACGTCCAGCACGGCAGGGCCGGCGGGAGCGATCAGGGCGATGGTGCCTTCAGAGCGAAGGGCTGGAACGGCTGCAGTCATACACAACTCTCCCTAACTAACGCGGAACGAAATGTGGGAGGGGGCTTGCCCCCGAAAGCGGTGGATCAGCCAGCACATGGAGTGACTGACATACCGCAATCGGGGGCAAGCCCCCTCCCACACTGGGTCTCAATCCCTA
Organism: Pseudomonas sp. FG86; assembly: GCF_057808775.1. NCBI lineage: Bacteria > Pseudomonadati > Pseudomonadota > Gammaproteobacteria > Pseudomonadales > Pseudomonadaceae > Pseudomonas > Pseudomonas sp. FG86. The sequence goes on from NZ_JBMDIS010000022.1 coordinate 23,091, forward strand.
TCAGGAAACCAGGCTAGCCTTGACCAGCTTGGCTTGCTCATCGGCGTGGTACGAGGAACGTACCAGCGGGCCCGACGCGACGTTTTTGAAGCCCATCTTGTAGCCTTCCTCGGCGAACCAGGCAAAGGTGTCCGGGTGCACGAAGCGCTGTACCGGCAAGTGGCTGCGGGACGGTTGCAGGTACTGGCCCAGGGTCAGCATGTCGATGTCGTGTTCGCGCATGCGCTTCATGACTTCGATCACTTCTTCGTCGGTTTCGCCCAGGCCCAGCATCAAGCCGGATTTGGTCGGAATATGCGGCATCATCTGCTTGAACTTCTGCAGCAGGGTCAGCGACCACTGGTAGTCCGAACCCGGGCGCGCGGCCTTGTACAGGCGCGGCACGGTTTCCAGGTTGTGGTTGAACACATCTGGTGGCTCGGCGGCGGTGATTTCCAGCGCCACGTCCATACGGCCACGGTAGTCCGGGACCAGGGTTTCGAGCATCACGTTCGGTGACAGCTTGCGGATTTCGCGGATGCAGTCGGCGAAATGCTGGGCGCCGCCGTCACGCAGGTCGTCACGGTCTACCGAGGTGATCACCACGTACTTGAGTTTCAGGTCGGCGATGGCGATGGCCAGGCTTTCCGGTTCGTTGACGTCCAGTGGCTTCGGCCGGCCGTGGCCGACGTCGCAGAACGGGCAACGACGGGTGCAGATGTCACCCATGATCATGAAGGTGGCGGTGCCGCCGGAGAAGCACTCGCCCAGGTTCGGGCACGATGCTTCTTCGCACACGCTGTGCAGCTTGTGCTTGCGCAGCAGGGCCTTGATCCGGTCGACTTCCGGCGAGACCGGAATACGCACGCGAATCCAGTCAGGCTTTTTCGGCAGTTCGGTCGTCGGAATGATCTTGACCGGGATGCGTGCAACCTTTTCGGCGCCGCGCAGCTTGACGCCGGCTTCCACCTTGGCACGCGGGGCCGGGGCCGGACGCTCGGTAACGTCCAGCGTCGGGATCATGGTTTGCACTGCATCAGTAGTCATAATCAGTCGATTCCGCCCGTGAGGGTCGTCTGCTCAGCATAGTCGAGGTGTTTGACGAGCTGCGCACGCAGCCGGGCACTTACCTCGGCAAATTTAATCGGTGTGGCGTGGTCGCTCAGTTGGGTCATCGCCAGCCCGGCATAACCGCACGGGTTGATGCGCCGGAACGGTGCCAGGTCCATGTCCACGTTCAGGGCCAGGCCATGAAAGGAACAACCGTGGCGAATCCGCAAACCGAGGGACGCGATTTTCGCGCCGTCCACATACACACCGGGTGCATCGGGCTTGGCCGCGGCGCTCACGCCATAACTGGCCAACAGCTCGATCAGGCAAGCCTCCATGCGGCTCACCAGGTCGCGCACGCCAAAACCCAGCTTGCGCACGTCCAGCAGCAGGTAAGCCACCAGTTGACCGGGCCCATGGTAAGTCACTTGCCCCCCTCGGTCGACCTGCACCACCGGAATATCCCCCGGCAGCAGAAGATGTTCGGCCTTGCCGGCCTGGCCCTGGGTGAACACCGGCGGGTGCTCCACCAGCCAGATTTCATCGGGCGCCGAAGTGCCGCGCTCATTCGTGAACCGCTGCATGGCGTGCCAGACGGGCTCGTAGTCCATCCGGCCGAGCTCGCGAAAGCCCAGGACCTGTGGCATCACAGCACCATGTGCACGAAGCCGGTGGCCCGCAGTTCGCTGTTGATGTCGTAGAGCTGGTCTTGACCGGTCGCAACGATGTGCAACTGGATCGTGGTGTATTTACCGTTGGAGCTCAAACGCTCGTCCACCCGGTTGTCATTGATCGTCGCGTGTTTACGCACGATCTGAAGAATCGTGTCTTTGTTGCCTACACCGGTATCGCTGATCACCTTGACGGGATAATCCACGTTTGGGAATTCGATCTTTGGCGCCTTTACTTCTTTATCGGTCATGGCGTAACGGCCTCGTAAGCGTAAGCCGTGGCGACGGGCAAAGCCCCGTGTCGGATCAACACGGGGCTTTGCAGGTGCACACTTATCAGTTGAACAAGCTGTAGAAGAATAGACGGATGCTATCCCACACGCGGCGGAAGATACCACCTTCGTCGACGGCGTCCAGGGCGATCAGGTCGGCGCTGTGCACCACCTTGTCGTCCAGCTTCACTTCGACTTTACCGATCACATCACCCTTGGCGATTGGTGCAACCAGATGCGGGTTCATGGTCATGCTGGCAGCGAGCTTTTTCAGCTGGCCTTTAGGCATGGTCAGGGTCAGGTCTTCAGCCAGGCCGGCCTTGACTTGCGAGGTCGCGCCCTTCCAAACCGGCGCGGTCGCCAGTTCAGCACCCTTCTGGTAGAAGGTCTGGGTTTCGAAGAAGCGGAAGCCGTAGGTCAGCAGTTTTTGCGTCTCGGCGGCACGCGCCTGCTCGCTGTTGGTGCCGAAGACCACGGCGATCAGGCGCTGGCCGTCACGCACGGCGGACGACACCATGCAGTAGCCGGCTTCTTCAGTGTGGCCGGTCTTCAGACCGTCGACAGTCTTGTCGCGCCACAGCAGCAGGTTGCGGTTAGGCTGCTTGATGTTGTTCCAGAAGAATTCCTTCTGGGAGTAGATCGCGTAGTGCACCGGGTCGACACGAATGATCGCGCGCGCCAGGATCGCCATGTCATGTGCCGACGAGTAGTGCTCAGGGTTCGGCAGACCGGTCGGGTTCATGAAGTGGCTATTGGTCATGCCCAGGTCGGCCACGGTTTTGTTCATCATGTCGGCGAACGCGTCTTCGCTGCCGGCGATGTGCTCGGCCAGGGCGACGCTGGCGTCGTTACCGGACTGGATGATGATGCCGTGCAGCAGGTCGCTCACCGTTACTTGGGAGCCAACCTTGATGAACATGCGCGAACCGCCGGTACGCCAGGCGTTTTCGCTGACGGTCACCGGGTCGTTCTCGCCGATCTGGCCGCGACGGATTTCCAGGGTCGCGATGTAGGCAGTCATCAGTTTGGTCAGGCTGGCCGGCGGCAGGCGCTGGTCACCGTTGTTCTCGACCAGCACGTTGCCGCTGGCGGCATCCATGAGGACCCAGGCCTTGGCGGCCAGTTGCGGTGAAGCCGGCACCATTTCAACCGCCCAGGCGGCCGGGGTGATGATCAGCGAGATAAGCAGGCACGTGCGTTTGGCTAAGGTGGTGATGTTCATCCGTCTCTCGAAATTACTTATGGAAACTTGCCCTCGCGGGCAAAACTCATTCAGACAGCCCGTTGCCAGACTGTCACGTGTTCGGTTGCCCGCTCACCCCTTGCCCCTGGGTTTTATTGTTCAACGAGCCAACAACCAGGGTTCGGACCCGCGCACGGGCCCGAACCATCTATCTTTTGGTACTTATTCGGCGGTGACCACACTGGGTTGCCCCAGGTTGGCCAGGCGCACGCTGTTCTGCACTTGCGCAACCTCGCTCGGCGAGCCGATCGGCCCCATGCGCACGCGGTGCAGCGTTTGCTGGTTACGCACGATGGAGCTGATGAACACCGGCGCGTTGACCATGCTGCTCAACTTGGACCTTAACAGTTCTGCCGCGTCCGGGTTGGCGAAAGCGCCCACTTGCAGGTATTGGCCGCCGGCGGTAGAAGCCCCCGGCGCGGCATGCGGCACGACGACAGTATCTGGGGCGTGCTGTGCCGGTGGTGGCGTCCACTGCTCGATCTTGCCGGCCGAAGCGGTCACCTGCGGTTGCGGCGTCTGCGGCTCATTGAGCATCAACGGTGCGGGCTTGCCACGCTGGGCCCAGTACTGCGCCGGGTCGATGCCTTCGACCTTGACCCGCGCGGTGCCGGTTTCGGCATAGCCGAGTTTCTTCGCGGCAGCGTAGGACAAGTCGATGATCCGGTCTGAATAGAACGGTCCACGATCGTTGACCCGCAGGATCACCGTACGGTTGTTGTCCAGGTTGGTCACGCGTACATAGCTGGGCAGCGGCAGCGTCTTGTGGGCCGCACTCATGCCATACAGGTCATACACTTCGCCGTTGGCGGTGTTCTGGCCGTGAAACTTGGTGCCGTACCACGACGCCGTGCCCGACTGCACGTAGGTCTTGGAGTCCTGCAGCGGGAAGTAGGTCTTGCCCAGCACGGTATACGGGTTGGCCTTGTAGGCGCCGGTATGCAGGGTGGGCGTGGCATCCGGGATTTTCGACACGTCGACATCCCACCACGGCGCGCCATCTTTGTGCGCGCGGTTGATGTCCAGGCCCGGCTGGGAACGAATCGCGCTGCCGCCCGACTTCTGCGCCGGACCGCGACTGGTGGAGCAACTGACAACCAGCAAGGACAACGCGGTGAACGCCACCAGCTTGAGCGGTTTATTGAACAGCGATGCCCGCATTACTTGTTGCCCCGTGCTTGGACCAGCATGTCTGACAGCTGATGTACGGCCATGGCGTACATCACACTGCGGTTATAACGCGTGATTGCGTAGAAATTCTTCAGGCCCATCCAGTATTCCGGGCCGTTTTCGCCTTCCAGGCGGAAGGCCGTCACCGGCATGTCATCACGTGGCGCATTCTGACTCGACCAGCCCAGCGCCCGCAACTCCCCGACGGTCTTGACCGGTTCGATACCCTGGGTCAAGCCTTCATCGGCCCGCTCCCCGCTGACCTCGGCGCGAACCACCACGGGTTCGCCCCCGACCCAGCCATGGCGCTTGAAGTAGCTGGCCACGCTGCCAATGGCGTCGTCCGGGTTGCTCCAGATATTGATATGCCCGTCGCCGTCGAAATCCACTGCGTAGGCGCGGAAGCTGCTCGGCATGAATTGCGGCAGGCCCATGGCCCCGGCGTAGGACCCCTTGAGGGTCAGCGGGTCGACTTGCTCTTCGCGGGCCAGCAGCAGGAATTCGCGCAGTTCCTTGCGGAAGAACTCGGCGCGGGGCGGGTAATCGAAGCCCAGGGTCGACAAGGCGTCGATCACCCGGTAGCTGCCAGTATTGCGCCCGTAGAAGGTTTCAATGCCGATGATCGCCACGATGACCTGGGCCGGCACGCCATATTCCTGCTCGGCGCGGGCCAGCACGGCCTCATGCTGGCGCCAGAAGTCCACGCCGCGGGCCACACGGGCGTCGGTGAGGAACATTGGGCGATAGTCCTTCCATTGCTTCACGCGTTCGGCGGGGCGGGAGATGGCGTCGAGGATCGCCTGCTTGCGCTGGGCTTCGCGGAACACGCCCATCAGCTGTTCACCGGCAAAACCGTAGTCGCGGGTCATTTCACCGACAAATTCGGCGACCTGGGGTGAACCATCGTAGTCACCGGCCTGCGCCTCTTGCGTTGCCCCCAGCAGCCCAATCAGGCTCATCCAGGACGCATGCCGAGTCGCCCAGCCGCGCATTACTTGCATTGACATCTTCACCTTATTCAAACCTGAGCGATCCACTTGCGATGCGTATGAATCGACATCAAAACCCCAAACGCTGACAGCAATGTCACCAGCGAAGTTCCGCCGTAGCTAATAAACGGCAATGGCACCCCAACCACCGGCAGCAGGCCACTGACCATACCGATGTTGACGAAAACGTAAACAAAAAAAGTCATGGTCAGGCTGCCGGCAAGCAATTTGCCGAACAGTGTCTGCGCCTGGGCGGTAATCACCAGGCCGCGACCAATCAGCAACAGGTAGATCAGCAACAGGGCGCAAATGCCGACCAGGCCGAACTCCTCGCCCATCACCGCAATAATGAAGTCGGTGTGGCTCTCAGGCAAAAAGTCCAGGTGCGACTGCGTGCCCAGCAGCCAACCCTTGCCAAATACGCCGCCGGAACCGATGGCGGCTTTCGACTGGATAATGTTCCAGCCGGTGCCCAGCGGGTCGCTCTCCGGGTCGAGGAAGGTCAGGATCCGTTGCTTCTGGTAGTCGTGCATAAAGAAGAACCACATGGCCACCGCCACCGGGATGGCAGCCGCCAGCACGCTGAGGATCCAGCGCCAGCGCAACCCCCCCATAAACAGCACGAACGCACCGCCGGCCAGGATCAGCAGCGATGTGCCGAGGTCCGGCTGGCGCACGATCAGGACAAACGGCACGCCGATCAGGATCAGGCTGATCCCCACGTGCTTGAGCTGCGGCGGCAAGGTGCGCTTGGACAGGTACCAGGCGATGGTCGCCGGCATCAGGATCTTCATGAATTCCGACGGCTGGAAGCGAATAACCCCCGGAATGTTGATCCAGCGGGTCGCGCCCATGGCGTTGTGGCCCATCACGTCCACCACCACCAACAGCAATACGCCAGCGACGTAGCCCAGCGGCACCCAGCGCGCCATGAAACGCGGCTCAAGCTGGGCGATCACCACCATCGACAACAGGCCCAGGCCGAACGAGGATGCCTGCTTGATCAGCAGGTCCCAGTTCTTGCCACTGGCCGAATACAGCACGAACAGGCTGCCGGCGGCCAGGGTCAGCAGCAGAATCAACAGCGGGCCATCAATGTGCATGCGTTGCAGCAACGTCGCGCGACGACGCATCACATCCTCGCTGGAGAGGATGCGATCAAAATTACTCTTCACTGGCCGTAACCTCGGTGCTTGAAGGGGGGCCGCCATATTCCGGCTTGAGCTTGCCGTCGTCGGCCAGTAACCAGGCATCCATGATCTGCCGCACCACAGGCGCGGCGACACCGGAGCCGGACTCACCGTTCTCGACCATCACCGCCACCACAATCTTCGGGTCGTCAGCCGGGGCGAACCCCACAAACAAGGCGTGGTCGCGGTGGCGCTCCTGGACCTTGGAGCGGTCATATTTCTCGCCCTGCTTGATTGCCACGACCTGGGCCGTACCGCTCTTGCCTGCAATGCGGTATTGCGCGCCGAGGGCCGCCTTGCGTGCAGTACCCCGGGCGCCGTGCATCACTTGCTGCATGCCGTGGTTGACCTTGGTCCAGTCGGACGGGTCGCGCAGCACGATATCCGGGATCGGGTTTTCATCCACCGGCTTCTCGCCTTCGATGGTCTTGGCCAGGTGCGGACGGTTCCAGATGCCTTTGTTGGCCACCAGCGCGGTGGCTTGGGCCAACTGCAAAGGCGTGGCCTGCATATAGCCCTGGCCGATACCGAGGATCAAGGTTTCACCGGGGAACCACGCCTGGCGGCGGGTCGCGCGCTTCCATTCCCGCGACGGCATCAGGCCGGGGGACTCTTCGAACATGTCCAGGGAGACTTTCTGACCCAGGCCGAACTTGCCCATGTAGGCGGACAAACGGTCGATCCCCAGCTTATGGGCCAGGTCGTAGAAATAGGTGTCGTTGGAGCGCATGATCGCGGTATCCAAATCGACATAGCCGTCACCGGTGCGGTTCCAGTTACGGTATTTGTGATCGTAGTTGGGCAGCATGTAGTAGCCGGGGTCGAACACGCGGCTCGACGCCGTCACCACGCCCGCATCCAGGCCGGCAATCGCCACCGCCGGCTTGATGGTCGAACCCGGTGGGTACAGGCCACGCAGCACACGGTTGAACAGTGGGCGATCAATGGAGTCACGCAGTTCGGCGTAGGCCTTGAAGCTGATGCCGGTCACAAACAGGTTGGGGTCGAAACTCGGTTGGCTGACCATGGCCAGCACTTCGCCCGTCCTCGGATCCAGTGCCACCACCGCACCGCGACGGCCGCCAAGCGCCATCTCGGCCGCCTCCTGCAACTTGATGTCCAGGCTCAGCACGATGTCCTTGCCCGGTACCGGATCGGTGCGCTTGAGCACCCGCAGCACGCGGCCGCGGGCGTTGGTCTCGACTTCTTCGTAACCCACCTGGCCGTGCAGCTCGGGCTCGTAGAAACGCTCGATGCCGGTCTTGCCGATATGGTGGGTGCCGCTGTAATTGACCGGATCGAGGCTTTTCAGCTCTTTCTCGTTGATCCGCCCCATGTAGCCGACGGAGTGGGCAAAGTGCGGCCCTTGCGGGTAATGCCGCACCAACTGCGCCACCACCTCCACACCCGGCAGGCGGAACTGGTTCACCGCGATGCGTGCAATCTGCTCTTCGGTCAGCTCGAACAGGATCGGCACCGGCTCGAACGGCCGACGCCCCTGCTTCATGCGCTTCTCAAAGATCACCCGGTCTTCCGGGGTCAGTTGCAGTACTTCGACGATAACGTCGAGGACCTGCTGCCAATCGCCGGAACGCTCGCGGGTCATGCTCAGGCTGAAGCTGGGCCGGTTATCCGCTACCACCACGCCATTGCGGTCGAAGATCAGGCCACGGGTCGGTGGAATCGGTTGCACGTGCACCCGGTTGTTTTCCGACAATGTGGAGTGATAGTCGTACTGGATCACCTGCAGGAAATACAGACGAGCGATCAGCACCCCAATCAGCGTCACCACCATGATCGCGCCAAACACCACGCGCGCGCGTACCAGACGTGCGTCTTTCTCGTGGTCCTTGATGCGGATCGGCTGGGTCATCGGGAGGGGCGCAGATTATTTGTGATAAGGGTGCCCGGACAGGACTGTCCAGGCGCGGTACAGCTGTTCACCGATCAGAATCCTTACCAACGGGTGCGGCAGCGTCAGCGCCGACAGCGACCAGCGCTGGTCCGCCCGCGCGCAGACTTCCGGCGCCAGCCCTTCGGGGCCACCGACCATGAAGTTGACGGTGCGCGAGTCCAGGCGCCAGCGATCCAGTTCCACCGCCAACTGCTCGGTGCTCCAGGGTTTGCCGTGCACTTCGAGGGTGACGATGCGCTCGTTGGGGCCGACCTTGGCCAGCATGGCTTCGCCTTCCTGACGGATAAAGCGTGCCACGTCGGCATTCTTGCCCCGGGTATTGAGCGGTATTTCCACCAGTTCCAGCGACAGCTCGGCGGGCAGACGCTTGGCATACTCGTGCCAGCCTTCCTCCACCCACTTGGGCATGCGTGAACCGACAGCAATCAGACGCAGGCGCACAGCCGTTCCTTATTCCTGGTCTTTGTTGAGCTTGTCGAAGTGCGCGTGGCCCACTTCCGGGCTGTGGTGCTTGCCATCAGCGGCGCGGCTCTGTTCGGCGCCTTTCCACAGACGTTCCAGGTCGTAGAACTGACGGGCGTTGGACGTCATCATGTGAACGATCACGTCGTCCATGTCCAGCAGCACCCAGTCGCTGTCGCCCTTGCCTTCTTCACCCAGCGGCTTGACGCCTTGGGCCTTGACGGCTTCGCGAACCTTGTCGAGCATCGCGCCGATCTGGCGGTTGGAGGTACCCGTGGCGATGATCATGAAGTCGGTGATGCTCTGCTTGTCGCGCACGTCCAGGACCTGGATGTCCTGGGCCTTCACGTCTTCCAGGGCGGCAACGGCGACTTTTACCAGTTCTTCGCCAGCCAGCTCCGGGCCAACATGGGCTTCAACCGGCAGCGGCGCGCTTTTGAACGTGCCTTTGCGTTTTACTTTGCTTACGTCTTTGTTCGTCATAAAAAACTCGTTTTGCTCGTATGTTCGGGCGCTTGCTGCACGACTGTTCGTGCGTTCAAGCGCGCCTTTTCAGTTCGACGCACGGTAAAGCCCGTGCGCATCGATGTAGGCCAGGACCGCGTCAGGCACCAGGAAACGTACCGACTTCCCGCTGGCCAGCAGTTGACGGATCTGGGTGGCAGACACCGCAAGCGGGGTCTGCCAGACGAATGCAATATTCCCGTTCGGCCCGGTCAGGGCCAAGGGGTCACTTACCGACCGCGCGGCCAGCAGGTTGCGCAAGGCATCCGGCGGTTCGCTGTCGGCATCCGGGCGTTGCAGCACCAGGATGTGGCAATGCTGGAGGAGTTCCTCCCAACGATGCCAAGAGGGCAGGCCGCAAAATGCGTCCCAGCCCAAAAGCAGAAACAACTGGTCATCTGCCGCCAGTTCAGCGCGCATCAGTTCCAGGGTGTCGACAGTGTAGGACGGTTTATCGCGCTTGAGCTCACGATCGTCCACCACCAGCGGCGGTATACCGGCAACGGCCAGGCGTACCATCTCCAGGCGTTGCTGCGCAGACACCTGCGGCGTGTCGCGATGCGGCGGCCGGGCATTGGGCGCCAGGCGCAGCTCATCCAGCGCGAGGGCATCCGCGACTTCCAGGGCGCTGCGCAAATGGCCGATGTGTACGGGGTCGAAGGTACCGCCGAGCAGCCCGATGCGTTTAGCCATCAAGTGCGCACATGACCGTCGCCGAACACTACGTACTTCTCGCTGGTCAGGCCTTCCAGGCCAACCGGGCCGCGTGCGTGGAGCTTATCGGTGGAAATACCGATCTCAGCCCCCAGGCCATACTCGAAGCCGTCGGCAAAACGCGTCGAGGCGTTGACCATCACCGAAGCGGAATCCACTTCGTTGAGGAAACGCCGGGCATCGCTGAAATGCTCGGTAACAATGGCGTCGGTATGCTTGGAGCCGTATTGGTTGATGTGTTCGATGGCCTGGTCCAGGTCGTCAACGATGCGGATCGACAGGATCGGTGCCGTGTACTCGGTGTACCAGTCTTGTTCAGTCGCTTCGATCACGTCGCTGCCGAGCAGCGCACGGGTACGCTCGCAGCCGCGCAGCTCCACGCCCTTGTCACGGTAGATGGCAGCCAGTGGCGGTAGCACGCGCTCGGCAATGCCGGCGTGCACCAGCAAGGTTTCCATGGTGTTGCACGGGGCGTAGCGGTGGGTCTTGGCGTTATCGGCGATGCGGATTGCCTTGTCGATATCGGCGGCAACGTCGATGAACACGTGGCACACGCCATCCAGGTGCTTGATGACCGGCACCTTGGCATCGCGGCTGACGCGCTCGATCAGGCTCTTGCCACCGCGCGGTACGATCACGTCGACGAATTCCGGCATGGTGATCAGCGCGCCAACCGCTGCGCGGTCGGTGGTTTCCACCACTTGCACCACTTCGGCCGGCAGTTCGGCCACGGCCAGGCCCTGCTGGATGCAGGCCGCGATGGCGCGGTTGGAATGGATCGCCTCGGAACCGCCACGCAGGATGGTGGCATTGCCAGACTTGAGGCACAGGCTCGCGGCGTCGATGGTCACGTTCGGGCGCGACTCATAGATGATGCCGATCACGCCCAGGGGCACGCGCATCTTGCCGACCTGGATGCCGGACGGCAGGTAACGCATATCACGGATTTCACCGATGGGATCAGGCAGCTTGGCCACCTGACGCAAGCCTTCGATCATGTCGTCGATACGCGCCGGGGTCAGTGCCAGGCGATCCAGCAGGGCCGGCTCCAAACCATTGGCGCGGCCGTTGGCCAGGTCCAGTTCGTTGGCGGCGGCCAGCTCGGAGCGCGAGGCATCCAGAGCATCGGCGGCGGCCAGCAGGGCACGGTTCTTCTGCGCGGTGCTCGCACGGGCGATCAACCGCGAGGCCTGACGGGCAGCGCGACCCAGGCGGGTCATGTAGTCAAGAACGGACTCAGTCATGGTCAGGGAGTCTTGGCAAAGAGGAAAGCGGCAGATTATAGCTGTGACGCCGCCCGACTGACAGCGGTGTGGGGCGGATGGTCGAAATGAACTGTAAAAACCTGGGGTTCAGCCGTAATTAAGGTGGGAGTTGTTATTATTCCGTCACATTTAGCCGTAATAACCCTGAACGCCATGTCCAGTTTTACCCCCCAACTGCCCGCCAGCGCCCTGCCCGACGGCTTCTTCGACCGCGATGCACAACTGCTTGCACGGGAATTGCTCGGAAAAATCATTCGCCACCGCGTCGGCGATATCTGGCTTTCAGCGCGAATTATCGAAACCGAAGCGTATTACGTGGCCGAAAAAGGCAGCCACGCCTCCCTCGGCTACACAGAAAAGCGTAAGGCTTTGTTTCTGGATGGCGGGCATATCTACATGTACTACGCCCGTGGCGGTGATTCGCTGAACTTCAGCGCCCAGGGGCCGGGCAATGCCGTGCTGATCAAGTCGGCCTATCCCTGGATTGACGAACTCTCAGGTCCCGCCAGCCTGGCGCAGATGCTGTTGAACAACCCGAATGCCGACGGCAGCCCCCGCCCCTCGCAGAAGCTTTGCGCGGGCCAGACCTTGTTGTGCAAGGCGCTGGGTTTGAAAGTCCCGATGTGGGATGCCAAGCGCTTCGATCAGGAACAGCTCTATGTAGAAGACATAGGCCAGGTGCCGACGCAGATTATCCAGACCACCCGCCTGGGCATTCCCAGCGGCCGCGATGAACACCTGATGTATCGCTTCGTCGATGCCGGCTATGCGCCCTACTGCACACGGAACCCGCTGCGTCGCGGCCAGGTCGAAGGCCGCGACTACTTTCTGGTTTGAACACTATCGCCGCAACACAGCGGTGGGTCAGCGACACATCTGCGGCCTGTTACACCGTTATCGGGAGCAAGCCCCCTCCCACATTAAATCTTCAGCGTTTCGCGTTATGTATGACATAGAGGGAGTGACGTTTTATGGGCCAATGGCTCGATAGCATTACCGGCTGGCTGACCCTGAACCCGCAATGGCTGGCGGCGGCGGTGCTTATCGTGGCGTGCGTGGAATGCCTGGCCATTGCCGGGCTGATCGTGCCGGGCACCGTGTTGTTGTTTGCCATTGCGGTGCTGGCCGGCAGCGGGGCGCTGTCGTTGAGTGAAACCTTGCTGATGGGCTTCCTCGGCGGACTATTGGGCGATGGGGTTTCCTACTACCTGGGGCGGCATTTCCATCAGAACATTCGCCGTCTACCCGGCCTGCGCCATCATCCGGAATGGATGAACGGTGCCGAGACCTACTTCCACAAGTACGGCATCGCCAGCCTGTTGGTCGGCCGTTTCATCGGCCCGCTGCGGCCGATGCTGCCAATGGTCGCCGGCATGTGCGACATGCCGTTCCCACGCTTCGCCGCCGTGAGCATTCTGGCGGCGGGGGGTTGGTCGGTGGCCTACCTGATACCCGGCTGGGCGACCGGTGCCGCGTTCCGCCTACCCTTGCCGGAAGGGTTCTGGCCAGAGGCGGGCGTGGTCACGGCCTGCCTGGCGGTATTGATCGGACTGTGCTTGAACAGCAGCCTGCGAGGCCATCGTCGTGCAACCTTGTGGATTGGGTGTGCCAGCCTGACGTTGTTGATCGCGCTGTTCATCGGCTACCCCCACCTCAACGATTTCGACCAGGGCCTGAGCGCACTGGTGCAGGAGCACCGCAGCCCATGGCTGGACGAGGTGATGGTGCGCATCACCCAACTGGGTGAGTTCAAGAAGATGTTCGTCGCCAGCGCCGTGTTCACCGGCCTGCTGTTACTGGCGCGACAATGGCGGCATGCGGTGTTTGTCGGTGTCACGCTGGCAGGGGCGGCGTTGATCAACACCGCGACCAAGCTGTTTTTTGCCCGTGGCCGACCGGAAATCCTCACCGACCCACTGACCAGTTTCAGCATGCCCAGCGGCCATGCCTCCGGCGCGTTCGCGTTCTTCCTGGCGCTGGCGGTATTGGCCGGTCGCGGGCAACCCACACGGATGCGCCTGACTTGGATGCTGCTGGGGTGTATCCCCGCCGCCTTCATTGCGCTGTCACGGGTCTATTTGGGCGCCCATTGGCCCACCGACATCCTGGCCGGTACGTTGCTGGCGATGACGGTGTGTGCCTTCAGCCTGAACGCCAGCCAGTACCGCAGCCCGTTGCCGGCCATGCCCCAAAAAACCTGGTGGCTGCTGCTGCCGGCGCTGGTGGCGGTGCTGAGTTTTATCGCGCTTGCCGGCATGTCCCATGCGCTGCTGCGCTATGCCTATTGAGTGAATAGCTCGCCCTGCAACTCGTCGAGCAGCATCTGGATCGCATCCAGCCGCTGCTGTGGGTCGTCGAGTTGCAGCAGGTCGATCTTGTCGGCCTCGGTGAACGGCAGCAGATACGCCAGCTGATTGCCCAGCGCCTGCTGGCCATCGGCGTGGGTGCCCATGTCCAGCGAGGCAACCATCGGGTGTTCGGCCAGGGCCTGGAGCAAGGCCAGCAGGTCGGCGTCCTCTTCTTCCAGCGCCTGGTCCGGCAGCTCTTCCAGCCATTGCACCTCGGCCACCAGCAACTGGTCCTTCTGCACCCCGGCGTCACGCACACGGAAACGGCGACCGCCTTCGACACGAATCCCCAGCAGGCCATTATCCTGCTGCTTGAAGTCGCGGATCAGCGCTTCACAGCCGATCAGCGCGTAGCCATCCGGGGCCATGCCGACTTCCTGGCCGTCGAGGATGCACACCACGCCGAAGCTTTCGCCCTTTTTCATGCAACGGCTGATCATGTCCAGATAGCGCGCCTCGAACAGTTGCAAGTCGAGGGTGCAGCCGGGGAACAGCACGGTATTGAGCGGGAACAGCGCCAGACTCATAAAGGTTTCCTTAAACCCGGTTTAAACAATTACCGACACCGCCAACGGCAGGAACACCGCCGTGGCCACGCCCATCAGACTCATCGCGAGCGCCGCAAAGGCGCCGCACTCTTCGCTTTCCTGCAAGGCCACTGAGGTGCCGACCGCATGCGCGGTCATGCCCAGGGCCATGCCGCGCGCCTCGGGGCTGTGTACGCCCAGTCGCGACAGGTATGCCGGACCGATCATCGCACCGATGACCCCGGTGATCAGCACAAACACCGCAGCCAATGCGGCGACACCGCCGATCTGCTCAGCCACCAGCATGGCGATCGGCGAAGTCACCGATTTGGGCGCCATGGTCATCAACATCATGTGTTCGGCACCAAACCACCAGCCCAGCAGCACACACAGGCCAGTAGCCAATACGCCACCTATCACCAGCGTAGTAAAAATCGGCCAGAACAACTGCCGAATCCGCCGCAGGTTCAAATAGAGCGGCACTGCCAGGGCCACCGTCGCAGGGCCGAGCAGGATGCCCATGATCTCGGTGCTCTTGCGGTATTCGGCGTAGCTCAGGCCGCAACTGAGCAACACGCCAATCACCAGCAGCATGGAGACCAGCACCGGTTGCAGGAAAATCCAGCGAGTTTTCTCAAAGCCCGCCAGCACCAGTTGATAGGCGCCGAGGGTGATACCGATGCCGAACAGAGGGTGATGAATCACCGCCGCCCACGCGCCCTGCCAGTCGAAGGTCATTGTTCCTCCTCCTGTTGCGCCTGGCGCTTGACCAGCTTTTGCATCAGCACGCCGACAAACCCCATGGCGATCACCAGCGACAGCACCAGTGCGCCGACAATGGCCCAGAAGTCCGCGGCGATGTCCTTGGCATACACCATCACCCCCACCGCCGGTGGCACCAGCAGCAACGGCAGGTAACGCAACAGGCTGCTGGCCGCCAGGCTCAACGGCTCACCGACTTCGCCGCGCCATACCAGGTAACCCAGCATCAGCAACAGGCCAATGATCGGCCCCGGCAGTACCGGCACCAGCAAATGATTGATCGCGGTGCCGATCAATTGAAACAGCACCAGCCATGTCAGACCGCGTAACAGCATCCGTTCTCCCCCCTCAAGGCTCGCCCGCATTATAAGCATGCCCGCTCTATGCTCCGGCATTCGCCATAAGCATGGTGGGTTGACCGGGCGGGTAGCCCATGATGATCTACATTGGTTCTCTGTAACCCCAAAAAAACAGCAACTGCCTCCCTCAGGAGCGAGATTGCTCGCGAAAAACTCGAGTGCGCCGCGCCGAACCAGAAAAGCCGGCGTTATCGTTAACGACCTTCGTGAGCAAGCTCGCGCCTGCAGCGGAGGGACAAACCGATGAACCAAGGAGAGACGCAATGCCCTATGTACCCGTAGCGCAGCTCAAAGATTATGTCGGCAAGGAACTGGGACGTTCCGAATGGCTCACCATCGACCAGGCCCGAATCAACCTGTTCGCCGAAGCCACTGGCGACCATCAGTTCATCCACGTCGACCCGGTCAAGGCCGCGCAAACGCCGTTCGGCAGCACCATCGCCCACGGGTTCCTGTCGCTGTCGCTGATGCCCAAGCTGATGGAAGACATCCTGATCATGCCCGAGGGCCTGAAGATGGCGGTCAACTATGGCCTGGACAGCGTGCGCTTTATCCAGCCAGTGAAGGTCAACTCCAAGGTGCGCCTGAACGTCACCCTCACGGACGTCACCGAGAAAAAACCGGGCCAATGGCTGTTCAAGGCCACCGCCACCCTGGAAATCGAAGGCCAGGAAAAACCCGCTTACATCGCCGAGTCGTTGTCGCTCTGCTTCGTGTAAGCCCTTCCCTGTGGTGAGGCACTGAAACTCGCCACAGGGTATGTAAATTTATGTAAGAAACTCGCAGCTACGGCATACTCGGCGCTCAATTATCCGGATCCCGCTATGCGCCCACTTGCTCCCCTTGCCCTTGCCCTGTTGCTCACCGCTTGCGGAGACGGCGAATCGCTGTTGCCGCCCGATGCGCGCCTGCCCGACGGCGGCCGCTACCGGGGTGATGTGGTCAATGGCTTGCTGCAAGGCCAGGGCCGCGTGGACTACCCCAACGGCAGCTGGTACGCCGGCCAGTTCGACCAAGGCCAGTGGCACGGCCAGGGCGAATGGCACGGCAGCAACGGCGAAGTCTATAAAGGCCAGTTCAAGCAAGGCCTGTTCGATGGCCAGGGCAGCTTGAGCACGGCGGGCAGCCACTATGTGGGCGGCTTCAAGAACGGTCGACGCAACGGCGAAGGCACCCTCAAAGAGGGGCAAATGACCTATCGCGGCGAATTCAAGGACGACCAGTACTCCGGCCTCGGTCGCCTGGAGCTGGCCGACGGCAGCCAATACCAGGGCCAGTTCGCCCACGGCAAACCAAATGGCGAAGGCCAGCGCAACGACGACAGCGGCAACCAGTTCAGCGGCCACTTCGTCGATGGCCAACTGGAAGGCAACGGCACGTTCAACAGCGCTGACGGCGACATTTATGTCGGCCAGTTCAAGCAGAACCAGCTCAATGGCAAGGGCCGTTATGAAAACGCCGACGGCGACGTGTGGATCGGCCAGTTCAAGGAAGGCGCCCTGAGCGGCAAGGGCGAATTGATTGGCGTGGACGGTAGCCATTATGTCGGCGAGTTCGCCGACTGGCGCTTCAGCGGCGAAGGCCGCCTGAACCTGACCGATGGCAGCTTCTATATCGGCGGCTTCGACAGCGACAACTACCAGGGGCGTGGCACCCTGGTGCTCACCGACGGCACCGTGCAGGCCGGCACCTGGGTCAATGGCATGCGCGTGCGGGATGCCGACGGCAAGTTGCTGCCCGACCCGCTGGAAATTGGCGTGCTCGCCCAGGGCCGCTTGCTCGAAGCCGCCCTCGCCGCCGTACCCGCCTCCACCCCGGCCGTGGAGCTGTACACCCTGGCCGTGGCCGGTGACGGTAAACAAAGCGTGTTCCTGCGCGAAGCGGACTACGTCAGCAATATGCTCGCCACCCGCTTCGGTGCCCGGGGGCAGATCCGCCTGGTCAACCACCGCGACCATATTGCCGACCGCCCCCTGGCCACCCGCGAAAGCCTGCGCCGCGCGGTGCAAACCCTCGCCGAACGCAGCGGGCCGGAAGACCTGGTGTTTATCTACCTGACAAGCCACGGCACCCACGAACATGAACTGGTGCTGGACCAGCCGCGCATGGAGCTGGCCGACCTGCCTGCCGATGAGCTGGCCGCCGTGCTCGCGCCGCTGAAGAACCGCGACAAGATCATCGTGATCTCCGCCTGCTACTCCGGCGGTTTCATCCCGGCACTTAAAGACGAACACACCCTGATCATGACCGCCTCCCGCGCCGACCGTGTGTCGTTCGGGTGCTCCGAGGAAGCCGATTTCACCTACTTCGGCGACGCCCTCTTCGCCCAGGCCTTCAACCAGACCGACGATTTGCAACAAGCTTTCAAACTGGCGCAACTGCACGTGAGCGAACGCGAACAGGCGGACAACTTCGAGCCTTCCGAACCGCAGATGTGGGCCCCCAAAGGCGTGATCGCCCATTGGCAATTATTACGCAAACAGCAGGCACGAAAGGCGCTCGAAAGCGTCTCAATGAATAGCAAGGAAGCCAAAGGCAACTAAGCTGAACTGTGTAACAAGGGGGGGAAACACCATGTACCTGACACCTCAGCATATCCTGCTCGCGGGCGCCTCCGGGCTTACCGGCGAGCACCTGCTTGACCGCCTGCTCAACGAACCCACCGTGACCCGTGTGCTGGCGCCCAGCCGCAAACCGCTGGCTGAACACCCGCGCCTGGAAAACCCGGTAGGCGACCCGGCGGTGCTCCTGCCGCAACTGAGCGGCCAGGTGGATATTGCCTTCTGCTGCCTGGGCACCACCATCAAGAAAGCCGGATCGGAAGAGGCCTTCCGTGCCGTTGACCTGGATATGGTCGTGGCCTTCGCCAAGCGCGCCCGGGAAATGGGCGCGCGGCACTTGATCGTGATCAGTGCGATTGGCGCCGACCCGAAATCCTCGGTGTTCTACAACCGGGTCAAAGGGGAAATGGAACAGGCGCTCAAGGCCCAGGACTGGCCGCAACTGACCATCGTGCGGCCTTCGCTGCTACTGGGGGAACGTGTTGAGCCGCGCCTGGCCGAGCAATTGGCCGGGCCGTTGTCACGCCTGATTCCAGGCAAGTACCACGGCATTGAAGTGTGCGAACTGGCCCGCGCCATGTGGCGCCTGGCGCTGGAAGAGCAGGACGGCGTGCGGGTGGTGGAGTCGGATGAGTTGCGCAAGCTCGGTAAATAAAGCCGGACACACAGCAAAATGTGGGAGGGGGCAAGCCCCAATGCCCGTCAGTTAAGGAAGAACACTGTAACTGTGGCGAGCGGGCTTGTTGTGGCGAGCGGGCTTGCCCCGCGTTGGGCTGCGCAGCAGCCCCAGAACCAGCCGCAGAGGAGTGCCTGATACTCCGCATTCCGATTGATTGGGGCTGCTTCGCAGCCCAACGCGGGGCAAGCCCGCTCGCCACAGTAAGCCCGCTCGCCACAACACGCCCGCTCGCAACGGGTTAGTGTTTGCTCGTTCTATCCCTATAACTGACTGGCCTCAGGGCAAGCCCCCTCCCACATTGGTTTAAAATCCAGGCTAGAGCCCGCCCGTGGCGTTAAACCCCACACCGAGCACCGTCAACACCGACAGCGGCAACAGCAGCGTATCGAGCAATGCACTGGCTGGCAGGTCGACACCGGGATAGCTCGGCGCCTGCGCACCAAACCGGTCCATGGCGCAGCAGCCGCCATTCATCGCATACAAATCCAGCCGCGTGCCGGCATACACCACCGGCGCGCCGGGCTTGGCCGCATCCAGCGTACGCGCGGTGGCGCAGCCGGCCAGTTGCAACGCCAGGATGACCAGCAGGGCCTTATTCATCGCTGCTCAAATGATGCTCACCCCAGCGCGGCAACATGTCCTGGGGAATATTCAGCAGGTTGAGAATCCGGGCCACCACGAAGTCCACCAGGTCATCGATGGTCTGCGGCTGGTGATAGAAACCAGGCGATGCCGGCAAGATGGTCACGCCCATGTTCGACAACTTGAGCATGTGCTCCAGGTGAATGCTCGAATACGGCGCTTCGCGTGGCACCAGGATCAACTGGCGGCGCTCTTTGAGCGTCACATCCGCCGCGCGCTCGATCAGGTTGTTGCAGGCGCCCGTGGCAATCGCCGACAAGGTCCCGGTGGAACACGGCACCACCACCATCGCCGCTGGCGCGCCGGAGCCCGAGGCGACCGGCGACATCCAATCTTCCTTGCCATAGACCTTGATCTGCCCTGCCGCCGCACCGGTGTACTCGGTGAGGAAGGCTTGCATCATCTGCACCTTGGGCGGCAGCGCCACGTCCGTCTCGGTGGCCATCACCAGTTGCGCGGCCTTGGAAATCAGGAAGTGGACCTCACGTTCTTCGCGCACCAGGCAGTCCAGCAGGCGCAGGCCATAGGGCGCGCCGGACGCGCCGGTCATCGCCAGGGTAACGCGTTCCGGGCCGCTCATTTCAGCGCCTCGGCCAACTTGCCATGCAAGCCGCCAAAGCCGCCGTTGCTCATGACCACCACGTGGGTGCCAGGCTTGGCCTGTTGCTTGACGAATTCGATGATGCCTTCAATGGAATCGCAGACCTTCGACGGCACGCTGCAAAGCGCCGCAATCGCGGGCAGGTCCCAACCGAGGTTGACCGGTGCATACCACACCACCTGGTCGGCGTCGTTGACACTTTCCGGCAAGCCGTCGCGGTGCGCGCCGAGTTTCATGGAGTTGGAGCGCGGCTCGACAATGGCGATGATCGGCGCATCCCCAACCCGCTTGCGCAGGCCATCAAGGGTGGTGGCAATCGCCGTCGGGTGGTGGGCAAAGTCGTCGTAGATGGTAATCCCATTCACGTCGGCGACCTTCTCCATGCGCCGCTTCACGCTTTTGAATGCGCTCAACGCGGCAATGCCCATCGACGGCACCACGCCCACATGGCGCGCGGCTGCCAGGGTCACCAGGGCGTTGGCTACGTTGTGCTGGCCGGTCATATCCCATTCGACGATGCCCTGGGCCTGGCCTTCGAACAGCACTTCAAAGCGTGAGCCGTCCTCGCTGAGCAACTTGACCTGCCACTGCCCGCCCGCACCGGTGGTTTGCACCGGGGTCCAGCAGCCCATGTCGATCACGCGCTGCAAGGCCGGCTCGGTAGTCGGGTGGATCACCAGGCCTTCGCTTGGAATCGTGCGCACCAAGTGGTGGAACTGCCGCTCGATGGCCTGCAAATCGGGGAAGATGTCCGCGTGATCGAACTCTAGGTTATTGAGGATCGCAGTGCGAGGGCGGTAGTGGACGAACTTGGAGCGTTTGTCGAAGAAGGCGCTGTCGTACTCATCGGCCTCAATCACGAAGAACGGCGTATCGCCCAGGCGCGCCGACACCGAGAAGTTCTGCGGCACGCCGCCGATCAGGAAGCCCGGGCTCATGCCCGCATGCTCCAGGACCCAGGCCAGCATGCTGCTGGTGGTGGTCTTGCCATGGGTGCCGGCGACCGCCAATACCCAGCGGCCTTGCAGCACGTGATCAGCCAGCCATTGCGGGCCGGAGACATAGGGCAAGCCTTTGTTCAGGACGTACTCGACCGCTGGGTTGCCACGAGACATGGCGTTGCCGATCACCACCAGGTCGGGGACCGGATCGAATTGGGATGGGTCGTAGCCCTGCGTCAGCTCAATGCCCTGGGCCTGCAACTGTGTGCTCATGGGCGGGTAAACATTGGCGTCGGAGCCGGTAACGTGATGGCCCAACTCTTTGGCCAGAACCGCCATCGAGCCCATGAACGTGCCGCAGATACCAAGAATATGAATGTGCATAGTCGACCTCGTAAAACATCGAGGCAGGTTAGCGCAGGGGGGCAAAAATCGCACCTTTTAGCTGTAGGACCCGATCATAGGGAGGCGCGGGCAATACCGTGCCGGCGCAGCTTTCTATAGAGGGTGTTGCGGCTGACCCCCAGCTGTTCCGCCGTGTGGGTCATGTGCCAGCGCTGTTGCTCCAGCGCCGCGAGCAACGCCAGGCGCTCGGCGTCCTCCAGAGGCGACTCCATGGACAGGGCCTCGGCCACCGGTTGCGCCTGGGCCTGGCGGATCTGCGCGGGCAGGTCCTCAAGGCCGACTCGCCCGTCGTCACACAGCGCCGCCAGCGTACGCAGCACGGTACGCATCTGCCGGACATTGCCGGGCCAGGCAAAGCGAAGCAGCGCCGAACGCGCCGCCAGCTCAAGCAACACGGCCTGCCCGCCCGCCTCTTCTGCCAGCAGGAAATCCAGCAATTGAGATTTATCACTGCGCTCACGCAACGGCGGCAACCCGACTTCCAGGCCGTTGAGCCGGTAATACAGATCTTCGCGGAAACTGCCGTCCGCCACACGCCCGAGCAAATCCCTGTGGGTCGCGCTGATGATCCTGACATCGATCGCCTGGGGCTCACCGCCCAGAGGCACGACCATGCGGTCCTCCAGCACCCTTAATAGCCGCGTCTGCAACGCCAGGGGCATATCGCCGATTTCATCGAGGAACAGCGTACCGCCATCAGCCTGTTGCAACTTGCCCTGCATACCCTCCTTGCGCGCGCCGGTAAAGCTGCCGCCGCGGTAGCCGAACAGTTCGCTTTCGATCAGGCTTTCCGGGATAGCCGCGCAGTTGAGCGCAACAAAGGCTTTGTCGGCGCGCTGGCTGGCATGGTGCACCGCCTTTGCGAACGCCTCCTTGCCGGAGCCGGTCTCGCCATTGATCAGCAACGGCACGTCGCGCTCGAATACCCGCAACGCCTTACGGAAATCGTTTTGCAAGGCCGGGTCACCCAGGCAGATACCGGGCAGCCGTGGTGGCTCCGGCAACTTGGCAATGGGGGCGGGTACCCCTACGCCGCGAGGCTGACCGCGCAGGGCCGCGAACAAATGCCGGCCATCCCGGGTACGCAACGGCCAACTGGTGGTGGCATTTGCGCTGGCGCGACCGAGCAGCTGATCCAGCGAACATTCGAACAACGCCTCCACCGGCTGCCCGAGCAAGCCGCCGCGAACCTGCCCCAGCAGGTTCAACGCGCTCTGGTTGACCGCACAGATACGCCCTTCGCCGTCGAACGCGAGCAACCCCTCGCTGAACAGGCCCACCGATTCCGCCTGTAAATGAAAGCGCAGCAACCATTGGTTCTCGAAATGCCGCAGGAAGTAACAACTCTCGATCATCTTCGCCGAGAGATTGACCAGCGCCATGGTGTGAAACTGGCTCTGGCGCGACACCGCTTCCCTGGCCGAGGACACATCCAGCACCGCCAGTAATTCGCCATGGGGGTCGAACACCGGGCTGGCCGAGCAGGTCAGCCCGGTATGCCGGCCACGGAAGTGTTCATCACGATGAATCGTCAACGACTGGCGCTCCACCAGGCAGGTGCCGATGCCGTTGGTGCCTTCGCAGGCCTCGCTCCAGTCCGCGCCCAGCCACAGCCCGGCGCGCTCGAAAATCTTGCGCTCACTCGACGCGGTGACACAGTTGAGGATCACCCCGCGCGCATCGGTCAACAACACTGCATGGCCGGCGCCCGAGAGCTGTTGATGCAGGCTGTTCATCTCGCTGCCGGCGATGTGCAGCACCTGTTGCAGGCGCTCGCGACTTTCCAGCAGGCGGCCATGTTCGAGCACGGTAGGGGCGATGGTTTGCGCAGGGTCGAGGTGGTAGTCCTCCAGGCACCTCAGCCAGGAGCGGGCGATCGACGGGTCGCTGGACGGGTCGCGCCCTTGGGCCACGGTGAGGACTTGCTGGGCATGGCGACTGAAATGATCGTTCTGCATGTTCTTATTATTCTCTCTACGTGAGAGCCCCCAGCATCCCCCAGCCATCCGACCTTTGCAATGCCGAGCCGACCCATTGGTCACAGGCTGTACCGTTTATGGCACAAACTGTCACTGCGCCTGTACCACGACTGCTACAGCAACGCTTTGCAACAACGACCAACCCCTTGATTTACCTGGCCTGCAAAGCAGTGGCCCAACCTTTGCTCTACGCTTTAATAAGCGCTTGCCGCGCTGCACTCCAATAAACATAAAAGCCAGGAGATACCCATCATGCGTTACGCACACCCCGGTACTGAAGGCGCGATCGTTTCGTTCAAGGCCAAGTACGGCAACTACATCGGCGGCGAATTCGTTGCGCCGGTCGATGGCAACTATTTCACCAACACCTCGCCGGTCAACGGCAAGCCCATCGCCGAGTTCCCCCGCTCCACTGCCAAAGACATCGACAAAGCGCTGGACGCCGCCCATGCCGCCGCTGACGCCTGGGGCAAGACCTCGGCCCAGGACCGCGCGCTGGTACTGCTGAAAATCGCCGACCGCATCGAACAGAACCTCGAACTGCTGGCCATCACCGAAACCTGGGACAACGGCAAGGCCGTGCGTGAAACCCTCAACGCCGACATTCCGCTGGCCGCCGACCACTTCCGCTACTTCGCCGGCTGCATCCGTGCCCAGGAAGGCAGCAGCGCCGAAATCAACGAACACACTGCCGCCTACCACTTCCATGAGCCCCTGGGCGTGGTTGGCCAGATCATCCCGTGGAACTTCCCGCTGCTGATGGCCGCCTGGAAACTCGCCCCGGCCCTGGCCGCCGGCAACTGCGTGGTGCTCAAGCCCGCCGAGCAAACCCCACTGGGCATCAACGTGCTGATGGAAGTCATTGGCGACCTGCTGCCACCCGGCGTGCTGAACGTGGTGCACGGCTTCGGCAAAGAAGCGGGCGAAGCCCTGGCCACCAGCAAGCGCATCGCCAAGATCGCCTTCACCGGCTCCACCCCGGTGGGCGCGCACATCATGCATTGCGCGGCCGAGAACATCATTCCGTCGACCGTGGAACTGGGCGGCAAGTCGCCGAACATCTTCTTCGCCGACATCATGAAAGCCGAACCGCAGTTCATCGAAAAGGCCGCCGAAGGCCTGGTACTGGCCTTCTTCAACCAGGGCGAAGTGTGCACCTGCCCATCGCGCGCACTGGTGGAAGAGTCGATCTACGACGATTTCATGAAAGTGGTGATGAAGAAGGTTGAGTCGATCAAGCGTGGCGACCCACTCGACACCGACACCATGGTCGGCGCCCAGGCGTCCGAGCAGCAGTTCGACAAGATCCTGTCCTACCTGGAAATCGCCAAGGGCGAAGGCGCCGAGCTGCTGACCGGCGGCAAGGTGGAGAAGCTGACCGGCGATCTGGCCACCGGCTATTACATCCAGCCGACCCTGCTCAAGGGCACCAACAAGATGCGCGTGTTCCAGGAAGAAATCTTTGGCCCGGTGGTGAGCATCACCACCTTCAAGGACGAAGCCGAAGCCCTGGCGATTGCCAACGACACTGAGTTCGGCCTGGGTGCCGGCCTGTGGACCCGCGACATCAACCGCGCCTACCGCATGGGCCGCGCGATCAAGGCCGGCCGCGTGTGGACCAACTGCTACCACCTGTACCCGGCGCATGCCGCGTTTGGCGGTTACAAGAAGTCCGGTGTGGGCCGTGAGACACACAAGATGATGTTGGATCATTACCAGCAGACCAAAAACTTGCTGGTGAGCTACGACATTAATCCGCTGGGCTTCTTCTAACTAACCCCTCCTCCCACATTTAAAATGCAATCAAATGTGGGAGGGGCGGCGCCCCTCCCACACTTAGCTCTCCACAAGTACTTGCGAATTGCATTCGGCACACAGAGGCCGAGTTAAAAACAATAACAATGAAAGGTACTTCTTCATGCCTAGCGAACCGACTGGATCTTCCGTCGACTTCGAAAAAGTCGACTCCCAATATTTCCAACAACGCGAACTCAAAAAAGGCGCCGCTGGCTGGGTGCTGTTAGTTGGCCTTGGCGTTGCCTACGTGATCTCCGGCGACTACGCCGGCTGGAACTTCGGCCTGGCCCAGGGTGGCTGGGGCGGCATGTTCCTCGCGACATTGCTGATGGCCACCATGTACCTGTGCATGTGCTTTTCCCTGGCTGAACTGTCTTCCATGATTCCCACTGCCGGCGGTGGCTACGGTTTTGCCCGCAGCGCCTTCGGGCCCTGGGGCGGGTTCCTGACGGGCACCGCGATCCTGATCGAATACGCCATCGCGCCCGCCGCCATCGCGGTGTTTATCGGCGCTTATTGCGAGTCGCTGTTCGGCATTGGCGGCTGGATGATCTACCTGGCGTTCTACATCATCTTTATTGGCATCCACATCTTTGGCGTGGGTGAAGCCTTGAAGCTGATGTTCGTGATCACCGCCATCGCCGCGATTGCCCTGGGCGTGTTCCTGGTGTCGATGGTGCCGCACTTCAATGTCGCCAACCTACTGGATATCCCGGTGACCGAAGCCAAGGGCGCCAGCACCTTCCTGCCCTTCGGCTATGTCGGCGTGTGGGCGGCGATCCCTTATGCGATCTGGTTTTTCCTTGCCGTCGAGGGCGTGCCCCTGGCCGCTGAAGAAACCAAGAACCCCAAACGCGACCTGCCCCGCGGCCTGATCGGCGCCATTGTGGTGCTGACCAGTTTTGCCCTGCTGATCCTGGTGATCGCACCGGGCGGCGCCGGCACCTATGCGCTGGTCAAGTCCGGCAACCCGTTGGTGGAAGCGCTGGCGTTGTCCTATGGCGGCTCGACCTGGATGGGCAGCTTCGTCAACCTGGTCGGCCTGGCCGGCTTGATCGCCAGCTTTTTCTCGATTATCTACGCCTATTCGCGGCAGATCTTCGCCTTGTCCCGCGCCGGCTACCTGCCGCGCAAACTGTCCCAGACCAACAAGAGCAAGGCGCCGGTCCTGGCGCTGGTGATCCCCGGCATTATCGGTTTTGGCCTGTCGCTGACCGGCCAGGGTGACTTGTTGATCCTGGTGGCGGTGTTCGGCGCGACCATTTCCTACGTGCTAATGATGGCCGCGCACATCACGCTGCGCATCCGTCGCCCCAAAATGGACCGTCCGTACCGCACGCCGGGCGGCATCTTCACGTCCGGTGTCGCCCTGGTACTGGCCTGTGTGGCCGTCGTTGCGGGCTTTCTGGTGGATCCAAGGGTGGTGATTGGCGCCGCAATCATCTATGGAGTATTAATTGCTTACTTTGCTTTCTACAGCCGGCATCACTTGGTAGCGGGCACGCCGGAAGAGGAATTCGCGGCGATCCAGGCCGCAGAGGCCGCCCTGCACTAACTGCCGTAAACCTCGACGCGGGTTCCTGCCCGCGTCGTCAAGGAGACACTGTATGGCAAGCTTTTCCCACGCGGTGGGTGCACAGACCTACCGCTTCGACAGCCTCAAGGACGTGATGGCCAAGGCCAGCCCCGCACGCTCCGGGGACTTTCTCGCCGGCGTCGCCGCGCAGAACGACGGTGAGCGGGTGGCGGCGCAAATGGCCTTGGCCAATATCCCGCTCAAGCACTTCCTGCAAGAAGCGCTGATCCCCTATGAAAGCGATGAAGTCACCCGACTGATCATCGACACCCACGATAAACACGCGTTTACCACCGTCAGCCACCTGACCGTCGGCGGCCTGCGCGACTGGCTGCTCAGCGATGCGGCCGATGAACAATCCCTACGCGCATTGGCGCCAGGGCTGACACCCGAAATGGCCGCCGCCGTCTCCAAGATCATGCGCGTGCAAGACCTGGTGCTGGTGGCGCAGAAGATCCGCGTGGTCACCCAGTTTCGCGGCACCATGGGCCTGCGCGGGCGCTTATCGACCCGCCTGCAACCCAACCACCCCACGGATGAACCGGCCGGTATCGCGGCCAGCATTCTCGACGGCCTGCTCTACGGCAACGGCGACGCCATGATCGGTATCAACCCGGCCACCGACAGCATCGCCTCGATCTGCGCCATGCTGGAAATGCTCGACGCGATCATCCAGCGCTACGACATTCCCACCCAGGCCTGCGTGCTGACCCACGTCACCACCTCCATCGAAGCCATCAACCGTGGCGTGCCGCTGGACCTGGTATTCCAATCAATTGCCGGTACCGAGGCGGCCAACGCCAGTTTCGGCATCAGCCTGAGTGTGTTGCAGGAAGGCTACGAGGCGGGCTTGAGCCTGAACCGTGGCACCCTGGGCCAGAACCTGATGTATTTCGAAACCGGCCAGGGCAGCGCCTTGTCGGCCAATGCGCACTTTGGCGTCGACCAGCAAACCTGCGAAACTCGCGCCTATGCGGTGGCCCGGCACTTCAAGCCGTTCCTGGTGAATACCGTGGTTGGCTTTATCGGCCCGGAGTACCTGTACAACGGCAAGCAGATCATTCGCGCGGGCCTTGAAGACCACTTCTGCGGCAAGCTGCTGGGGGTGCCGATGGGTTGCGACATCTGCTACACCAACCACGCCGAAGCCGACCAGGACGACATGGACACCCTGTTGACCCTGCTCGGCGTGGCCGGCATCAACTTCATCATGGGCATCCCCGGCTCCGACGACATCATGCTCAACTACCAGACCACCTCATTCCATGACGCCCTGTACGCCCGCCAAACCCTGGGTTTAAAGCCGGCACCGGAATTTGAACAGTGGCTGGCGAAGATGGGCATCTTCACGCAAGCCGACGGCAAGGTGCGCTTCGGCAACAGTCTGCCCCCGGCATTTCGCCACGCCTTGGCGCAATTGGGATGAAGGAGCCACCCGTGCAACTCGACCTTCCTGAAAACCCGTGGCTGGAGCTACGCCGCCTGACCCCGGCGCGCATTGCCCTGGGCCGTACCGGCACGAGCATCCCGACCAGCGCACAGTTGGACTTCCAGTTCGCCCATGCCCAGGCGCGGGACGCAGTGCACCTGCCCTTCGACCATGGGGGCCTCAGCAGCCAACTGGCCGAACGCGGGCGTGACAGCCTGTTGCTGCACAGTGCGGCTGTCGATCGGCATAGCTACCTGCAACGCCCCGACCTGGGGCGGCGCTTGAGTGATGAATCGGCCCAGCGCCTGCGCGACTATGCGGCGGCCAATCCTGGCGGTGTGGACCTGGCGGTGGTGGTGGCCGATGGCCTGTCGGCGCTGGCCGTGCATAAACACACCTTGCCGTTTCTCGCACGCATGGAGGAACAGACTCACGCCGAGGGGTGGTCCTTGTCGCCAGTGATCCTGGTGGAACAGGGCCGCGTGGCGGTGGCGGATGAGATCGGGCAATTGCTGGGGGCCAAGATGGTGGTGATCCTGATCGGCGAACGGCCGGGACTCAGTTCGCCGGACAGCCTGGGGCTGTATTTCACCTACAACCCCAAGGTCGGCCTGACCGATGCCTACCGCAACTGCATCTCCAACGTGCGCTTGGAAGGCTTGAGTTATGGCATGGCGGCCCACCGCCTGCTGTACTTGATGCGAGAGGCGTGTCGCCGGCAGTTGTCGGGGGTCAACCTCAAGGATGAGGCGCAGGTGCAGACCATTGAGTCCGACGACCCGGACCTGATGAAAGGCAACTTCCTGCTCAGCCCGCCGTTGGACTGATCGCGGCACGATTGCGCTTTTTTGCGTCTTTAGGCAGCATCGAGTCACGGCCGCTCGCGTGGTCATACCCTTTGGAAGTTGAGGCCTGGCATGCGGATCACTCAAGCGACCCTGGAACACCTGGACCTGTTGACCCCCTTGTTCGTCAAATACCGCGAGTTCTACGGGGCGCTGCCGTTCCCGGATTCGTCGCGGGCCTTCCTGGAAAAGCGCCTGCGCCGCAAGGAGTCGGTGATTTACCTGGCCCTGGCCGACGATGACGACAAGCGGCTGCTGGGGTTCTGTCAGCTGTACCCAAGCTTTTCGTCGTTGTCGCTCAAACGCGTGTGGATACTCAACGACATCTATGTGGCCGAAGACGCGCGTCGGCAACTGGTGGCGGATAACCTGATACGTACAGCGAAGAAGATGGCCAAGGAGACTCATGCGGTGCGGCTGCGGGTGTCGACCAGCAGTAACAATCAAGTGGCGCAGAAGACCTATGAGTCGATCGGGTTTCGCGAGGACACCGAGTTCAAGAACTACACCCTGCCGATCAGCGAAGACTGACGCCCTGACACCTTGTGGGAGGGGGCCTGCCCCGATAGCGGCTTTTCAGTCAGACTATTTATAACTGACCGAATGCTTTCGCGAGGAAACTCGCTCCCACAATGCATTTCTGGCGATCTGTGGACCGTGCATCGCGACATCCCCCGCTACAAAACCAACACGCTTTTCACCTCTCAATCCGTATAATGCGGACCTTTCAGGGTTGTAAGAAACACTACATACACTTGTAGCCTTATTACCCGAGCTTCCGCACAGGCCTGCCGAGCCGGGCCGTCCACACAGGTGCCATCCATGGATTTCAACCCGCTAGACCTTATCCTGCATCTCGACGTCTACCTCGACCTGCTGGTTACCAATTACGGTCCGTGGATCTACGCCATTCTGTTCCTCGTCATCTTTTGCGAAACCGGCCTGGTGGTCATGCCGTTCCTGCCGGGTGATTCGTTGCTGTTTATCGCCGGCGCCGTCGCAGCGGGCGGTGGCATGGACCCGGTATTGCTCGGCGGCCTGTTGATGTTGGCGGCGATCCTCGGTGACAGCACCAACTACGTGATCGGGCGAACGGCCGGGGAACGCCTGTTCAGCAACCCGAACTCGAAAATCTTCCGCCGCGACTACCTGCAAAAAACCCACGATTTCTACGACAAGCACGGCGGCAAAACCGTGACCCTGGCGCGCTTCCTGCCAATCCTGCGGACCTTTGCACCGTTCGTCGCCGGTATCGCGAAAATGCCCTACCCGCGTTTCTTCGGTTTCAGCGTGCTGGGCACCATCTTCTGGGTCGGCGGCCTGGTGACGCTGGGCTACTTCTTCGGCAACGTACCGTTCATCAAGAAAAACCTGTCGTTGCTGGTGGTGTTCATCATTCTGCTGTCGCTGGTGCCGATGATCATTGGTGTAGTCCGCAGCCGCTTTGGTGGTCGCACCTCCTCCGAAGCCAAGCCGCACTGACCGGCCATGTGGTCCCTCAGCGCCTGGCGTCGCCGGCGCCTGCTGGCCAAGCACCCGATTGCCGATGACACTTGGCAGCGGGTGCGCCACCACCTGACCTTCCTCGACGGCCTCAGCGCTGAACAGGACCAGTGGCTGCGTGAAGCCTGCGTGGTATTCCTCGCCGAAAAACACCTCACCGCCCTGCCCGGCGTCGACCTGCATCAGGAACAACGCCTGCTGCTCGCCGCCCAGGCGCAACTGCCCTTGATGAACCTCGGCGACCTCGACTGGTACCAGGGCTTCCACGAAATCGTGCTGTACCCAGACGACTTCCTCAGCCCGCAACGCCATCGCGACGCCAGCGGTGTCGAGCATGAGTGGGACGGCGAACACAGCGGCGAAGCCTGGCAGCAGGGTCCGGTGATCCTCGCCTGGCCCGGCGTGCTGGCCAGCGGCAACTGGGAAGGCTACAACCTGGTTATCCACGAACTGGCGCACAAACTCGACATGCTCAATGGCGATGCCAACGGCCTGCCGCCGTTGCACCACGACATGCGCGTGCAGGAGTGGGCCAGCGTGATGCAAAGCGCGTTTGACGACCTCAACCGCCAACTCGATGCCAACCCCGACGCCGAGACGGCCATCGACCCTTACGCCGCCGAAAACCCGGCGGAATTCTTTGCCGTCACCAGCGAATATTTTTTCAGCGCGCCGGATTTACTGACGGAAAGTTATCCACAGGTGTATGCGCAACTGAGCCGCTTTTATCGCCAGGATCCCCTGGCCCGCCTGAACCAACTGCAAGCCAGCGACCCGCGTTATCAGCCACAAGGCGAATGACCGTACGACGTCTGGCGCATGGCATCGGCGTCAGAATATGCCTATAATCGCCGCCACTTTTAGGCCAATCCGGCCATGTTCCATGGCCAACTACGGGGGCAACGCCCAATGAGCTACAGCAAGATTCCGGCTGGCAAAGACCTGCCGAACGACATCTACGTCGCCATCGAAATTCCGGCCAACCACGCGCCGATCAAATACGAAATCGACAAAGACAGCGACTGTCTGTTCGTTGACCGTTTCATGGCCACCCCGATGTTCTACCCGGCCAACTACGGTTTCATCCCCAACACCCTGGCTGACGACGGCGACCCCCTCGACGTGCTGGTTGTAACCCCTTACCCGGTTACCCCAGGTTCGGTCATCCGCGCACGCCCAGTCGGCATCCTGAACATGACTGACGACGGCGGCGGCGATGCCAAAGTGATCGCAGTGCCACACGACAAGCTGTCCCAGCTGTACGTCGACGTGAAGGAATACACCGACCTGCCCCCACTGCTACTGGAACAGATCAAACACTTCTTCGAGAACTACAAAGACCTCGAAAAAGGCAAATGGGTGAAGATCGACGGTTGGGGCAACGCAGACGCCGCCCGTGCCGAGATCATGAAGTCGGTCGCGGCCTACAAAGGCTGATACCCGCTCCTCATTGCCCCGGCAATTAAAAAAGCCCCGATTATTCGGGGCTTTTTTGTGGGGAAAATTAAACGCCAAGTTCAATGTTTAACTCGCAGCGTTCAACTAACCAGCAAGTCCGAAAGATAAAGCCACAACTAAGCAAAATCCTACTCGCGCGATTCAACGCATGGTTTATTTGATCTGTTTTTCCGGCCAGTAAACTCTGCGTTTATGAATACATCAGGTGATCGCTTAAAAGCGCTATTACGGGAAGTTAATCTTTCCGCCTCCGACTTCGCCAAGAACCGCGGCGTCACGCCTCAACACGTGAACAACTGGTTCAAACGCGGCGTCCCCATGGGCCGACTCAACGAGATCGCAGAGCTACTGTGCGTCTCCAGCCGCTGGCTACACGCCGGCCTGGGCCCCAAACATCCGCCGGCCAACTTCCTGCTGGACGGCCCCACTGCAAGGAAAGCACTCCCCTTCCGCGAAGAGAGCGGCAAATACCTCACAGGCCCAGCCTGCCCCCCGGAAAAAATCGACGTGGAGATCCCCCTCCACCCGTCATTCACCTCCACCGAGCGCATCCGCGTCTCCCTGCACACCCTCGAAACCCTCACCGTCAACCCCGACCGCGCGGTAGGCGCCTATATGGTCGACAACAGCATGATCGACATCATCCAACAAGGCGCCACCCTCGCCATCGACCGCGGCCGCACCCAAATCATCGACGGCGAAATCTACGCCGTCGAACACGACGGCATGCTGCGCATCAAATACCTCTACAACCGCCCGGGCGGCGGCCTGCGCATGCGCAGCCACAACGCCAACGAGCACCCGGACGAACACCTCACCTACGAGGAACGCTTCGAACAAAACTTCCAGGTCGTGGGCTGGGTATTCTGGTGGTCCACCCTCAACAACCGCCGCCCACCGGTGCCACTGGATGAACACCTGCTCGGCTGGGAAGGCTCTAAATCGGATCCGGAGGTGGGCATTTGAAGTGAATGTGGGTATCATGCGCCGCACATTTGGCAGGGGGTGGTCTTAGGCTTTCCACCTTGCCTGGCGAAGCGGAGACGTTCCCGCGGATGCCCCTACTATTCAGCCAGACGCAATGTTGGCTGAGCGATTTGAAGGCTGGTGAGGTTTGTCAAAAACAAGCTGAGGCGGTCCCCGAGAAGCCGGCCACAAGCCGGTTTTTTTTATGCCCGAAATAATCCTACCAAATCCGAAACCTAAGCTGCTAGCCTAGATAAATAAAGGGCTACAGCCATTTACCCAACCAACCGAGTCCAATGCAATACAACCCCATCCGATGACTAAGTGGGGGGACAAGTGGGGGGACAAGCAGAAATGGCATTGCGGCGGAGGACACTATGGGTAAGCTAAATCCGAAACAGGTCGAGAACCTGACAGAACCTGGCACCTACGAAGATGGAGATGGGCTTCGCCTAGTCGTCAAACACACAGGGCGCAAGTCTTGGCTACTGCGCTTCCAGCTCGCTGGTCGCCGCCGGGAAATGGGTTTAGGTTCGTATCCAGAGATCAGCCTCAAGAGCGCCCGACTCGAAGCAAGCACCAAACGCCGCCAGCTGATAGATGGTATCGACCCACTTGCCGCCCGAGATCAGGAACGTGAAGCCCTGCGCGAGGCTCAGCGAGCCCAAGAGGCAAAACAGCTCAAGTTTGAAGTTCTGGCAACAGATTACTGGATAGCCCACGGCGGGAGCTGGTCTGCGCAGTGGCGTAAAGGCTGGATGCGCAAGCTAGAGCTCTATGCATTCCCCCATATCGGCAAGCTGGCTGCCGAGCAGATCGACACAGCACACATTCTCAAGGTTCTGCAGCCCATATGGACCACCAAAACCCGGACAGCTGACGAGGTACGCGGACAGATCGAACAAATTCTGGACGCAGCAAAAGCGCGCGGACTTCGTGACGGAGAAAACCCAGCACGGTGGCGTGGCCACCTGGACAACTTACTCAGCCGGGCAGAAAAGAAAAAAGCTCGAAAGCGCGAGCACTTTCCCGCAATGCCGTGGCAAGACGTACCAAAGCTAATGCATCAATTGAAAGCGAACATGACATCGCCATCTCTTGCCGCACAATTGCTGATCATGACCGCCGCACGCGCACACATGGTGCGATTCGCACGCTGGGATGAGTTTGATTTTGAAGCTCGTACGTGGTCACTTCCCGACGAGCGCATGAAAATGCGCGTCGCCTTCGTCATACCACTTGCTAACCAAGTCATTGATTGCCTGCGAGATATTCCACGTATTGAAGGCAGTCCATTCTTATTCCCTGGCCAAGGTAAAAGCGGTGTAATGCATGTAAATGCGATCCGCACCCTACTGCATGACATGGGATATAAATCTATTACGCGACATGGTTTCCGCTCATCATTTCGCGACTGGGCTGGTGAACGCACACACTACCCGCGTGAAATTTGTGAAATGGCACTTGCACATGACGAACGCGATCAAACCGAAGGGGCATATTCCAGATCTGACTATTTAGAAAAGCGCAGAGAACTAATGGAAGATTGGGCGAAATATCTGAGCACAAAAACATTATAACCCTTAGAAAATACAGTGACCCAAAATCAAATTTCATAAAAGACAAGAAACGCGAATCAGACGACAGAGTATTTAGTAACCACAGCACCAAGGCAGAGGCCTTTTTTCTGAAAGACGAACAATGGCCCCCCAATATGCCGGCAAAACCGGCGCAAGAATAATAACAAAGTACTCCTACAAAATAAGACGAAATACGCCTTAGCCATACAGAAGAAAATAAAACCAGAAGAACTTATCAAAGGCATAGCCAAACCAATGAAACACCCCACTAAACCTTTACTTTATCAACCCCCTCGCAACCTTGTTTTCACTTATAAAATGCCAGATAAAAAGCTGCAAATCCTTATCCACGAAAAAATCACCCAGGCCCAGGGTTGAAATTTCGCCTTGCACAGCACCAGCTATCTTTCCAGCTATCACATCTACCCGATCTGATTTCCGATATAATTTCTTATCCTCAAGAACTTTAAGGATGGCGGACTCTATGCTTTTAACCTGACCTACCTTAATTTGATCAGACTTGATACGACCAGCTTTATCATGGCCTCGCCAACGCCCATTCCCACCCTCAATAGCACGACGCCTTATCTCTAACGAACTACTACCGTAAATATTTTCTAGCGCAACTAAAAACCCTAGAACACGCCTACACTCCTTAACATGATTAGTATATTCTGCATTATATAAATCAAGACTGGAAAGCGCCAAGCTAACGTGTATCGCTTGAATCAGATCCGCCTCTCGGGCCGCACTCCTACCAGGCTTACTTGTCCGACCGAACAAATCATTCAAATATAAATCTAAATCTTCCTGCTCCTTCATAGTTGATATAGCCGAACTGATTATCGACTTAATATATTCAGAGTAAAGCCCATCACCACCATAGCACGCTGAATCTCTACCAAGCACATAACGCACGCGATCGCAGAGCCTATCAAATTTCTCAAGCCATTTTTTTTGCTCTCCATCAAACGACTCTTCAGCAATTTTACGCCTTCGATTCCGGATCCATCTATCCAGAACTCCGAGCGACGCAGAGTCAGACAAAAGCACTTCATGGTCTTCCAACTTAAACACAAGTTCCCAAGCAGTTTTTAGTGTAACCCACTGAAGACCTACAGCTTCTATATCACCACCCAAATAGTGCACAATAAAATTAACGAGCGAGCCACCTTTAATAAAAACTATAGCATCATAACCCTCAATCAATTGAGCGTTCACACCAAATTCTTTATCCAAACATGATTGTACAAGCAGATCTGGCCGGGTATCTGAATCATGTGGCCATCTTAAAAATAAACCCTCACCCGTATTAGCATTCTTGCGCACCAAAATCTCAAAGGAGTCATTGGTAATTAATGCTCCGTAATAGCTCGCATCCGGCACATCAAACGTCATAAGCCCATCCATTCAACCGTAGACCCAGCCTCCCACCGCATCCGGACCCTTGAGGCCAATCACAGGGCCGGCTTCTTCCATGTTCCGAGAATAGAAGGGCCTACACAAGACCGCGACAGCTGCGACAGCTGTCGCAGCTGTCGCGGGAATTAGGTGCTGAGGGAGAGTCATTTTTTACGAACGGGCCTGACTGAAAGTAGCTTTAAGTATCTGATTTTTAGAAGTAATTACCTTTCATCCCACCCCTAGTCGTTACATGCAGGCTGAAAAGCCCTCATCACACACAGGAAAATTAATCAACAAAACAGCTTGCAGGTAAAAAAAAACCGCTAAGCAGAAACCGTGAACTGGGTCCAGCACAGGCATAGCATCGCCTCACCAAATCGGAGGCAAAAAAATGGCTGACAAACACGCATTAGAGGCAATGGCAGTTAAAAAGCATAAAAGCACCCTTCATCAAGGTGAGCGTTATACAAACACGCACAACTCGTTATCCGAGCAGCACCTAAATCAAACAAAAACGCATAAAGAGGAACTATCAAAATCTAAAATAATTCGATTAAGCCAACTTACTGAGATGCTATCGATCTCTCGCTCCTGCATTTACGACTGGCTAAACCCAAGCTCACCACGGCATGACCCATCCTTTCCAAAACAAGTTCGGCTATCCGGGCGAAGCAGTGGAGGAGCAGTCGGCTGGCGATTGGAATCAATCATGGCATGGCTCGACAGTCGCGACTGACTATCAATAAATTCAATACATGAAGCTTTGAAAAACACCGCAAATAGAACCTTATAGAGACACAGATATGAACCAAGAAACCACAAATAAAACAATCCTCTCAGCACTTGATAAGTTCCCCCTACTGAAAGAATTTATTTTTGAAGTAGCCGAAACAACACAAGCTCCGCTTGAGCTAGCCCTAGCTTCGGCCCTTTCAACAATTTCAATGCTATGCCAGCCATTAATAGATGTAAAACGACCAGGGAATATGATCGGACCAGTTTCACTTTTGATCATTAGCATTGCAAGCTCTGGCGAGAGAAAGTCAACAATCGAGAGTATGTTTCTAGGGTATATTCGAGAATATGTAAAGAATGCATTAATCACACACCAGAAAGAACTACTCGCCTGGAGTATTAAATTGGAAGTTTGGGAGGCGCGAAAGCGGAAAATCATCAAAGACATGAGTAACACGCCTCAAACTGAACCAGAATACCAATTACATGAAAGTGAGCTACTAAGCCATCAAGAACTGAAACCTGAACGACCACGGGCATTCAACCCGTTTTACGAAGACGCCACTACAGCAGCCCTTATAAAGGGCATGCGACTTGACATGCCTTGGGCAGCCCTGATGTCTAGCGAAGGGATTTCGGTTTTAAAAGGCGTATTCAATGACTTCGGCAAGATTAATGCATTATGGACCGGAAGCACTATAGACGTATCACGAGCAACAGTAGAAGGCTGTTCACTACATGATGCACGATTGACTTTAGGGATTATGATTCAGCTCGAAGTACTAAAAGAGTATCTAGAGGGCAAGGGGGATCTTGCTCGCTCTGTTGGATTACTATCTCGCGCCTTAGTTTTTCATCCAGAATCGACTCAGGGGACG
This sequence comes from Pseudomonas sp. FG86, assembly GCF_057808775.1. Lineage (NCBI taxonomy): Bacteria > Pseudomonadati > Pseudomonadota > Gammaproteobacteria > Pseudomonadales > Pseudomonadaceae > Pseudomonas > Pseudomonas sp. FG86. Next base: position 60,490 of record NZ_JBMDIS010000022.1, read on the forward strand.
CGCTTCATAAAGAACAAAACCATCAATAACGCAGTTATCGCAAAATATAACGAGCGGGTGCACAACCTGCTTGAAAAATGCATGCACCGCCTACGCAATACTTCCGAAGAAAAGAAAACTATAAGCTTATCAACTAGTGCAGCTGCGTACTGGACTGAATCATACAACAAGATAGAGTCAGAACTGCAAGTAGGTGGCACTTATGAAAGATCTAAGGATCATGCATCTAAGCTTAGCGAGAATATTGCTCGCGTAGCTGCACTTTTACGTTACTTCGAATTCGGCGAAGGGCTTATCACCCTAGAAGAGCTTCAAGCGGCAGAAAAAATTGTTCTCGAATGCTCCAAAACCTTTCGAAATGAATTTACATTTATGCCCAAGATCATCAGTGATTCAGAAATTTTATTCGCCTGGATTCAATCTAACTGTAAAAACTCGAATATATTTAACTGGGTTGATAAAAACGACATCCTCCGAAAAGGCCCATCAAAGTTTCGAGCAGTTTCGAAACTCAACCCCACACTAGACTGCTTAGTAGCCTCAGGAAAAATAATTGTGAATGATAAAGTCAGACCAGTCCGAATTGAAATAAATCGAAGCTTTTTATAATCCAGTACTTTACCACCGGCCTTGCGCCGGTGTTTTTTTACTTGTAATACGATTCAGATTACCGACCAATCCTCACTTTCCCCATGTATGCCGCCAGCCTCCTTTTTCTGCTCAGCCTGGGACAGTTGGCTAGCTGAAATAAAATGTTCATGGCCGTCTTTCTCGAAAACGAGCTCACCAACTGGCTTAACGCGCATAGCACCTCCCATATCAAAGCGAGGGCTATAAACGAGCTGCTTAGCAGGCACTTCTAAGTTGAGCGCAAGAGTCCGATGACGACCTGGCGGAATGAGCACATTCAGACTGCGGCTACCGGAAATATGTCGGTGTCTGCAATGACGGAAAATCGGGATAGGAAACCCTTCTGCCCGGCAGTGTTCTGAAAGAAGCGTCCCAACGGATCGACCATGATGTACGACTCACTCATGTCGTCGTTGTCCTCGACGCACATCACCTCTCGAAGTGCGTCATGGCGAGCGACGAAGGCGAGAAAGTCTTCGGAGGAAACGGCCAGATCACTGGTTACTACCTGCAGCATGCGTAACACTTTCCATCGGTCTGGCATAAGCGCATGCATGATCGGCGTCATGTCTTCTTGGTGGTTCAGTGCATTGACCACTGTATTAACCTTCAATCGCAGAGCCGAATTCTGCGTCTTTGCGCGGACCAGCACTTCGGAGAGCGAGAGGGTTGCCGACTTTCTGTGCGAGCACGGCATGTCGGTGCCGACTGATCTCATTAAGTGGTCGTATTCGCCAAGAATGGTTGGTGCTCTAGCGGCGCAGCAGGTTGCCGATCGGTTGTTCAACTCCGGTCTGGCACTGCCCAAGCGGATCTTTACCGGGGTGGGTTCTTGCCTGTTCGCTCCGCGCGCGTACGGTCGTCTGGATTTTGACCAAGTAGCTGGCCGCACATTTTGGACAGACCAGCAGCGATACGCTTTTTGTGAGCAGCATGAGGACAAAATCCTCATGCGTGCAGAGTACATGCAGGATGGCTGCGGTCTCGACTACCTCGATATGACCGGCCGGATGTTGATGCTCAACGCGGTAAGTGAGTTCATCGGCTGCATGTACAACATGATGGGCAGCAATCTGATGGAGCCGGCAGTGGGTAAGCCGGTGATGCGCAGTTACAACATGTCCGAAGAAGATCTGGCGTTTGAGCTGCAGCTGTTCCGGCTGTTCCGTAAAGAAATTGAAGGCTCCGATGATGGCTGGGTGGACGTATTACCAGTTCCAGGAAATGCCAACCTTATATTCCTGAAAGGTGCTAACGGCGCTTTTGACTGGGTTGTTCGTGATCAGCGCGACAAGGAGTTTTCCTCCAATCCGCTTTACCCGTTCTTTAATAAGGACGAAGTCCCCAAGGCTATGGACCGGAGCAAGCTGGACGGGCATTTGTACTTTGCAACCGGCACTTGGGCGGAAAAGCTGGAGCACGATGCAGAATCGCGTCATTACGCCGAAGGTGGAACGGCAGCCAATTGGCCTGGTGAGTGGAAAGACTGGTGTAGCGAAGGGAAGCGGCGTTAACTCTACAGTGAGGCCGGAATGCCACATTGAAGCAATCAACGCCTTTTAGCGAATGACCTTTTCTACTTCCATTGAGGGGCCCCATGGGGCCACTCAATGGATAATCTGCGAAGCGGACTGCGCACCGAGGGTGCGGGCAAGTGCGTCCTGTAGCGCAACCGATTTGACGGAGCGCGCAATCTGCTTGGGAATGGGCCGCGACCAACGACTGCGCAGCTCGTCTACAGCACCACGGATGTGGTCGTGATGAAGGCCTTCGATTCGCATGGACCAGAAGCGCTCAGAACCCCAGTCTTCGGTGTTCGGCTTCTCAGTCAGGACATGGACGTCACGCGATGCACGCAACAAATCAGGCATATTCATAGCTCTCTCCAATAAAGCCACGGCAACAAAGCACCGTGCTGCCTCAGGCAACAGGTCATGGTCAGCAGGGATTTGGAGAGAGAGGGCAAGGTCCTTTGAGCTGATCAACTGAGGAGGCAACTGCTCAGCCGTGGTTGCTCAGGCACCACACGCACTCAAGCGTTGGTGAATCTTATTACTGACCATAGCCCGATTACAAGGGCTCGATTGTTGAGGTTTTCGATTCAAAAAAATCTCAACCACACATAACTGCAATGACATCACCACCAAGAAGGTTCGACCCATGTCATTGCACTGCCCTCGCTGTCACTCACCCAAAGTTGCTTCATTCCATCAAGCCATGAAAGTTGGCGCGGCCATCGGCACAGTAGGCGGTGTTGCGCGTGGCGTCAGCGCTGCACTGGCCGGAGGCCAAGCTGGTGCGTTGGTTGGCACTATCGCTGGACCTTTCGGCATCACGCTCGGCTATGTATCAGGTGCCATCCTCGGCGGCCTGGCCGGCGGGGTTGGTGGTTGTGCTCTCGGCGCACAGCTGGGCGATACGCTTGACCGCCACGTATTGGCCCACAACCTCTGCTTGCTCTGCGGTCACCGCTTCAATCTACCGGCCTGATCTGGCCGCACCACACATTTCAATCCATATCGTCCGGACGGTGCTGCGCTGGGCGCGGCGCTTTTTGCCGGCCTGCACCCTAAGGAATCTCAACCATGGCTCATCTCGTCGAAACTATGGCCTACGCTGGCGCTGCTCCTTGGCACGGCCTGGGCAATCAGCTCACGCAAAAACAACCCATCGAAGTCTGGCAACGCGAAGCCGGCATGGACTGGCAGATCCAGGAAAGCCCCGTGCATTTCAAATCGGACAGCATCGGCACACTGGGCGCGATCCACTCGTTCCCAGAGCAAAAGGTGCTGTTCCGCTCGGATACCAAGGCACCGCTGTCGGTGGTTTCTAACCGTTATCACACAGTGCAGCCACGCGATGTGCTGGAGTTCTACCGGGATCTCACCGAGGTCTCCGGCTATGAGCTAGAAACTGCTGGTGTACTGAAAGGCGGGCGCAAATTCTGGGCACTGGCGCGTACCGGGCAGGGTGCTGCAATAAAGGGTAATGACCAGGTAAACGGCTATCTGCTGCTTGCCACATCCTGCGACGGCACCCTGGCCACCACCGCAACGCCCACCACGGTTCGGGTGGTGTGTAATAACACCCTGACCATCGCCCTGGACGGCACCAGCCGCGCCATCAAGGTGCCGCACAACACCCGCTTCGATTCATCGGTGGTAAAGAAACAGCTCGGCATCGCCGTCTCGCAATGGGACGACTTTATGTACCGCATGCGTGCGCTGGCCGAACGCAAGGTGCAGTGGCATGAGGCGCTGGGCTTCTTTATGAACGTGCTGTGCGAGACCAATCCGACCGGTGCACTGCCGGAGGTGCTTCCCAACGAGCGCGCCCTGCGCAAAGTCCAGGAGCTGTATGAAGGTCGTGGTCGGGGCAGTCAGCTCGACTCGGCACGCGGCACCGCCTGGGGCCTGCTCAATTCCGTGACCGAGTTTGTCGATCACGAGCGCCGGGCACGCAGCAACGAGTACCGCATGGACTCGGCCTGGTTCGGCCAGGGCGCGCAGATCAAGCAACGTGCCCTGGACACCGCCCTGCAACTGGTCGCCTGACCGCTTACTTACCCACCCCATAACGCCCGATCAGCCTAGTTGCTGATCGGGCGTTTCTATTTCCGCAAGGTGAACGCAATGACAGCTACTCCGTTGAGCAGCACCAGCAAGCCGCGCCCGGCGCTGCGCTTGATCAGTACCAAGGAACTACCGCGTGAAGATTGGTTGGCGGTGCGCAAGCAAGGCATTGGCAGTTCTGATGCTGGCGCGGCCGTTGGCCTAAATCCCTATAAATCGCAGCTCGAACTATGGATGGAGAAAACCGGGCGTGACACCACATTGCCCAAGGCAGATCCGCACGATGAAGAAAGTCCGATGTACTGGGGCAATGTGCTGGAGCCGGTCGTGGCCTGGCATTACAGCAAGCGTACGAAGAACAAGGTGCGACGCATCAACGCCGTGCTGCAACACCCTGATCCTCAACTGCCCTGGATGCTGGCCAACATCGACCGCGAGGTGATCGGTGCTGACGATGTGCAGATTCTCGAATGCAAGACAGCCGGCATAAACGGCGCACGCCTTTGGAAAGAAGGCGTACCCGAGTATGTGCAGCTGCAGGTGATGCACCAGCTCGCTGTCACCGGCAAGCAGGCAGCGGATGTCGCGGTACTGCTGGGCGGCCAGACGCTGGAGATCCACCGCATCGAGCGTGACGAGCAGATGATTGCTCGCCTGATCGAACTGGAACGCAAGTTCTGGCACTACGTGGAGACCGACACGCCACCGGCTGCTGATGGCTCAGCATCAGCTGAAATGGCGCTCCGCTGCCTCTATCCGGAAGACAACGGCCAGACCGTCGACTTCAGTGGCCGTGCCAGTTTGGCAGCAGCCTTCCTGGAGCTCAAGGCGGTACGCCAATCCATCAGCGAGAAGGAAACCCGCGAAGCCCAGCTCAAGCAGATGCTGCAGCAGGCCATGGGTGATGCCACACGCGCGGAGTTCAGCCACGGATTTATCAGCTGGAAGAAATCTCAAGACAGCAACGTGCTCGATGTTCAAACCATGCTAAAGGACAAGCCCTACCTGCAGGTTCGTTACACCAAACTCAAGGAAGGCAGTCGGCGCTTCCTGATCAGCTAATCCCCCGCTCAACCATTCCCTCCCCCTGGCCAGTACATGCAGTTAGCGCTGCGTGGCTGGCCTTTTTCGTTTGCAGGAGAACCACCATGCTTAAAGGTCTCGCTATAACCCCGCCGGTTCTCGGACGGATTTCTATCGGTAAAGTCATCGAGAAAAACGGTAAACGCCTACCGGAGAAAGATGATCAATTCACCATCACCTCACAGGTGCAAGGTAAGGACGGCTGGCTGCTGCACCCGCTTAATGACGAGCTACGCAAAAGCCAGGAAGACAAACTGCGCAGCATCCCGGTGCGCCTGCTGTTCAACGAACCTGAGCTGAATTTTCGCGCTGACTACACACTGTTTGATCGGCAGTCTGGCCGACCGTTGTGCGTAGGCAATGGCGAGACCTGCAAGCGAATTACCCAGGACGGCATGCAATCACTGCCCTGCCCTTCGCCCGATACTTGCCCACTGGCCAAAGGCGGTGCCTGTAAGCCTTACGGCCGGCTGAACGTGCTCATTGGTGATGACGACCCACTGGGTAGCTTTGTGTTCCGTACCACCGGGTTCAACAGCATCCGCACCCTGGCTGCTCGCCTGCATTACTTCCAGGCCATTTCTGGCAATCGACTGGCCTGCTTACCGCTGGAGTTGCGCCTGCGTGGCAAATCCACCCGACAAAGCCATGGCACGCCGATTTTCTACGTAGATCTCACAGTGCGTAACGGCATGGATATGTCCGAGGCGCTGCTAACTGCCAACGAACTGGACACACAACGGCAAAACGCTGGCTTCGATCAATCCGCGCTGGATGAGGCTGCACACCGTGGCTTTGGCAACGGGGCATTCGAGGACAGCGTGGAGGATGCCGGTGCAGTGATCGAAGAGTTCTATTCGAGCGCGGACACCACCACTGCCAACGTCAAGGGTGAAGTGCTGCAACCAGCTACCAAGTCGCTTGCGGGCAAACTGGAAGTGCTCGCCTCATCAACCAACTGAGCACTACCCCCGATTGAGCCTATCGGCCAGTCGGGCTCTTTCGGAGAGCCGTCATGACCTTGCTTCGATTTCTGCTGTGCCTGTTCATCTTCATCGGCGCACTGGCTGCGGCTGGAGTTCTGGTGCTGAGCATTCTGCTGATGCTGCGTTTTCCGCCGTTGCTGATCGCCGTAGTCCTGGCGTGTTGGATCTTGAACCGCCTGCTCAAGCTACTGCACACGCTCCGCTCAAATCCCCCCACGTCAGATTCCGCGTCGCAGCGGTGACCTCATAAACCTTCATAAGCGGCCTGCCAGGGCGTGGCCGCATTCACTCATCTGGAGAATGAACCATGCTCAGACAGTGTTTGATATGCGAGTCCGCAGCAGTCATGACGCAGGAAGCAGCCATGAGGATTGATGATACTGCCCTTTCTTTTTGTCGATCTCTCCAAGCACCAGGACCGACTGCAGCCGAACTTGCACAGGGTTGGGCCAACCCCACAAGGAGGAATCATCTCTCCGGAAATGGCGAATTGGACGCTGGATGGCCTGGAAGATGTCGTCTAACCCAACGAAAACAGCACACGCTATGATAACCGTCGCAGCCACCCTACCCGCGACGGCCCTGTGACCGGTGTTGCACTCCGAACCAGGCCAGAGCAATCCGTGCCTGGAACACTCCTTCGATACCCGGCCGAACAGGTTCCTTATCGAACCGCGCCAGGCCATCATCGCGAACTTGTCCACCGTAGCGATCATCATCGACGGTGGGCGGTGATACATCTCCTCATCCACGACCATCACAGGCAAACCTGGGTGTGCCTGCTTGCTCGAACGACCACGAGAGAAGTCACAGGCACTTAGCTTGTCGCCGCAATAAATCGTCGTACGCCCGGCGATCTTATCGACCTCAATATCTCTCTTCGGGTCGATCTCCGCTCCGCACCACGGGCAGCCTGTCAGCTGTGCCGGCGAAGCCATTCCGGTCGGGTTTCTCCCTGGGGTACGAATGGCCTCAATGAACTTGTGACTATCCTCAGTGGTACCCGGGGTCACCTTGTTACCAACCCAAAGGCCGATAGTGAACGCGCTCTCACCTAAGTACTTGTCGCCTGCTGCAAGCGCTTCCCGGCGAATATGTTCCATCGCACAGATCAAGGCAGTGGCACGCTGGAACTGTTGCAAGGTCAGCAAACGTAGGGTGTACCGCATGATCACGGCTAGTCCGCGGGATGAGTCGTAGCCACCCAGATTTCCTTGCAGGCGGCGAATCGCCATGGTGAATGCAGCGACACCCAGGTATGCCTCGGTCTTGCCACCACCAGTGGGGAACCAGAGCAGATCCGCATAGGCCTGCAGAGGCTGAGTCCGGTCGGTATGTTTCGGATCGGTCAGCCCAGGCACGGACAACAGCAGGAAGGCCAACTGGAAGGGACGCCAGGAGCGGTTCTTGGGAATATCGAACTCCGTTAGCTCGACAGTGCGCCCGCGACGGCGTTGCAAGGCGAAAGCGCTGTGTACCCGCTGAATTGCCATCGCTCGGTTTGCGAAACGAAATGCTGCCAGGGCATTATCGTCTGTCGCCAGCAGACTCACCCCCTCGCGCAGACGAACCAGAATCGACTCGCAGTGCCCCAGCGCTTCATCGGCCTGCTGTACGTAGCCAGCGGCATCGCTCTCGACACGTGCGTGCTGATCTTCGATCCAGGATGCATAGTCCTCGGTCAGTATCCCGAGCGCGACAACAAGCTCTTCCTTCTTCAGCTCCGCCAGATATTTCATATCCAGCAAACCTTCGTCGACCAGCCTGCGCATCGCCGGCCGGTCCTGCGAATTCAACCCCGGCGTCTCGGTGACCGGCACTTCGTATTGCGGCATCACCGCGGTGCGCAGCTCTACGGCCCTTGCCACGTCTGGGCCAGCCACCGCATGCACTGCAACGCCATGACCTACAGCGAACTCGACCCGATCGCGATAAATCATTTCCAGCGCCAAGCGCTCACGTAAGTCGTCATCATCCGCAGCACCAACATCTGCCTCCAAAGCAGGACGGCGACGGAATATAAGCGTGGAGCAGGCAGGTAACTCGACCCTCGCCAGGGAACGTGCAAGATGAGTAGCCGCGACCACTTCGCCAAAGCTGGCAAGAACACCACCATGGAAGGTCCGGATCAGGGGATTGCCGACATGATTTTCGCAAAAATCCATGAGGTAGCGTGTCTCGCCCTCCACTACCTCCTCCCGCATCCCCAGAAACCGATGGAAGGGCACCGCCGGCACCAGGACCATTGCCGCCTCGGTACAATCCGGTATTGGTCGAACCAACCCCGTCATGCCGCACTCCTATCCGTCGTATCGAAAGCCGGCCCCAAGGTATCGATGGCAAAGGATCCGGTAACCGTGGCAAGCGGCATCTTGTCACCCACCGCATAACCTCGGCCGGAGACAAAGGCCACGCTGTCTGTCCAGCCGATGCATTCGACCACCGCGCGCAGGCCGCTGCCCGCCGGAATGGCACGCAGGTAATCGACGCGCAGGTCGATGGTGGCGATAGGCCGGAGCGAGCGGAGCGCGGAGAAAATGGCCAGTCCGCACGTCGTGTCGAGCAGGGTCACCAGCGTGCCCCGATGCAACGCTCTATGGCCGTCGGCCAGAGTCTCGGAAAACGGCATCGTCATCTCTGCCCTGGCGTCGACCACCGCCACCACGTCGATGCCGAAGGCGTTGAACAGCGGATGCTGGCTGCCGAAAAATGCTTTGGCCATGGCAGCTTGGTCCAGTTCCGGCTTCATATGGGACATGCCTACTCCTCTATGTGCACTGCAACTGCGTTCACTCAATACGTCAGAGCAGCGTCGACATAACGAAGCTCCGCCACCCGTACGGCTTGCAGGGCATCTGCGAGTAGCTCCGTAGGGAAGCATTCGCTCTCGGAGCCTGCTTTCAGCGCTAGCGCCAGCGCTGTCCAGCATCTGGCACAACCTGTCATCAGCTGCGGCAGCTGCAGCTCGCTGATGCGTGGATCAGCCGATGCGGCTTCCTCCAGAAATTCTGCGTACATCTTGCGAAAACCGCCGCCGCCCGTGCCGCGCCGTTCGATGATTTGATAAGCAAAACGCGTCGTCCAGCGCCAGTCGCCCTCGCGTTCCCAGCGGCCAAGATCGGCCTGCCAGGTATCGAGCGCGGCCACGCCGGTATAGGGTCCGCCCTCCAGCAGCAAACGTGCGTTGTGGCGTATGGCTGCCGCCACCCGCTCGACCGAAAGCCGGGTATGAATGGCGGGAGGAGCGAACAGGTTACCGGCATGAAAAAAGGGAGGCAGCTCCGCGAAGCGGGCACGGGCCAAGGCTGCACGTGCCACCGAGATGGGCGCAGGGCGCTCGGTATCCGTCACCAGAATGCAGCCATCCGCCGGCTGGCGCTGCCAGGCCATGATGGCATGGCCGGGAAAATGCGTGCGGCTGGCAAAGTACGGCAGGTGAAAAATATCGGTCAGCAGCAGGGCCGGGCGCCCCTGGTCGAGCAGGCCATCCAGCGCCTGCGCGCCCTCCTCGACCGAGCCGTAACTTGTCCAGGCGAACGGTACGTCAAGCGCCTGGAATACCCGCTCCTCGTATCCGAGCGAGCGCACATGGACCAGAAAGGGTACCGGCGCATCGGGCAGCGTCAGATACGTGATCCCTAGCCCCGAGCCCAGCCCAAAACACATGGCCTCGGTCAGTGTCGTGCCATGGAACTCGAGCAAGTCCCGGATGGCCGAACTCCCGCAATGGCGGCCGGGCCGATGGGGAATGGCAGGGACTGGTGCCATCTCTGCTGCATGTGATTTCATTATCGACTTACCCTTTTTGAAGACTGATGAATAAACTTGGGCTCATATCGTTCCGTCGCAATCTGCGTTGACGTGACGGTTGGCCCGGTCAATTACCCGGAAACGTTTCAGGTGCGGCCGGTGAGTTCAGCGCTCGCGTCAGGTGGCTTGCGCCAGCACCCGGTCACCGAACACCGTAGCCGAGAGCGCCCCGGGTCGATCAATTTTACCAATCACAGGGATGCTACAGCGGTGGCCTGGCCGATTCCCCGTGGTGCGCCGGTGATGAATATAACCTTGCCCGACGCACTGTCTCTCAACGCTGAGGCAGGGTCGATCGCATCATATCGGGCATGATGTTCCGTCAGAGAAAGGAATTGGGTCTCAATCGATGACATTGTGCCTCCTGTGACGGGTTGGTAGGGTCGCGGCGACGCCCACAGGAATGTGGATCAGCGGGGAGGTATCTTTTGGTCCAGCCTCCAGCAGGCAGACGCGAGTGTCCGGGTTGGCGCTCAGTCGGTTGGCCAAGACGCAGCCGGCAGAGCCGGCGCCGACGATAATGTAGTCGAATTCCATCTGTGCGGGCCTCGATTGGTGGCGAGGAGAACAGTGGAATTCTCAGTGGTTGTGGTAGGAGCTTTATTGGCTTATTACGACCATTTTTTGACTTTTTGCGACAACAGACTGCCGCAGTAGTAACCCCCCAACCCTGGACACACAAAATTCTGCACACCCTCGAGCGTTGCACTTATGGTGCTGAGTTCAGCAGGCCTTAAAAAGGCTGTCCCCGCCCAGAATTACAGAGTCGCCAAAAATTAATGTAACTTAAATACCTCTACCGCCCCCCCCAAATTACCAGCCAACTTAACTAAATATTGATTTACCTCCGAAATCCTCTCACTACCCAACTCAACTCCTGCCGCGATTTCTCTAATAACATTCGCATTATTTAGCATATCTTCAACAACTGCGCTCTGCTCTTCTGAAGCAGTTGCAACTTGTGTAATCTGCAACATGACTTGGGATACTGAATTTACAATATCCTCAATTGATCTACTAGCTTCGCCAGCTGCAATAACGCTATTTTTTGACACAAAGACACAGTCGCCCATGACATCAAGAGCAACACATATACTTTTATTTAAAGAAGCAATCATCGCCTGAATTTCATACGTGGAATTATTTGTACGTTGAGCTAAGCTTCGAACTTCATCAGCAACAACAGCAAATCCTTTCCCGGCCTCGCCTGCATGCGCGGCCTCAATTGCGGCATTCAAAGCCAGCAGATTTGTTTGATCGGTGATTAGATCAATAATTTCAATAATTGTACCTATTTTTGAAATATCAGTTTCAATGCATTTAATAGCCACGTATGAATCATTAACCCGTTGCGACAAAGCATTTATAGATGATACGGCTGTGTCAATAGCTTTTTGACCATGAACCGCCAACTGCCGCCCCTCAGATGATATTACTTCAGACTTACTTGCCGCATTTGAAGTTTCAGTTATAGCGAAAGAAATCTGTGATAGCGCACTGACAAATTCATCAATTTTACCTGCCTGATCACATATATCACTTGACGTGCTTTGTGAAATACTTAAAGCCTCGACTGCTGAATTAAACAAATCACCTTGTACGTGTTTTATCGATTCAATCAAGGCACACACCCCAGCAGCCATCGCCATGATTGATGACTGCATTTTACCCACTTCATCATTGCTCGGTATAGTGCGGTATGTAAGATCACCTTTTGACATACCATCCATAACATGAACTATCTCATCTATTGAATTGCGAGTCTTTTTCATAAGAAGCAAAATAACAAAAAAGAAGATACAATTAATTGCCACAACAAGAAAATACACATAGCTTTTAACACGCTTGGAAATATCAGCAAGTTCCATCCCAAAGCGATCAGAGTTAGTGTACGACCAACTTACAAGCCGTTTCATTTCCTCAACGCTCTCAGAGTTTAATCCATCTTTAGAAATGCTACTTGCATACCTCACGAGCTGCCCAAGCTTTATTTCTGAAGCATCAGATAGCTCAAGAATCAATCCCTTCCCCAATAATCTTAAAAGAGCTTTATCGCCATCCCACAAACTGTTTACAGACGTAGTTTGTCTACGCGCCCTCTGCACCTGCTCTACTATAAAATTTACATTTATATTTATTTCTTTTTTCTGCAGTTCATAGTGTACATTGCTCAAGGCAACAACATGCTCCCTTTCATAATAAGAAAACTCTGTCAACTTATGCATTAAGCGCATCCCGAACAGCGCAACAAAAAAAGAAAATCCTGCCATAATAAGAATCAAAAAAAATCGACAGCGCAGCGAACAGTTGATATTCATACCACCCCTTAGCACCATGAATGGAATATTATATCTCAACCAATATTGAAATATATTTATTCTTAGGCAAGATATAAAACAGCACTCTTTCTACAATCTAGAAGAGCGCTGTTAAACGAGCGAAATTATAATACCTCAGAACTTATATGATGCTCCAAGACTCAGAATGAAAGGATCAATCTCAATCTTGGTAGAAACAGGTGCAGCCCCAAGTGTACCAGAAATATCTGTTTTGAAAGGAATATAGCGCACATCTGAATTTAACATCCATGAGTTACCAAAATCATATCTAAGGCCGACCTGAGCAGCAGGCGCCCATTTATCTTTGATATCAAATGAAGTCAAGGCACCATCAGTTTTGTCGAAGAAAAACACTCGACCGACACCTAGTCCGACATATGGATAAAGTCGCTCAAAATTATCAAAATGATACTGAAGTGACAAAATTGCAGGGCCATAATCAACTTCACTGACTCTTCCCAGCGCAGAGATGGATTTTTCACCTTGAAACTTAGCTTTAGCTGGAATCCCGACGAAAAAATCCAGAGCTACATTGTTACTAATAAAATAGGAAATATCAAAAGTAACTGTTGTATCATTACCGATGCTTACAGCAGCATTGGGTACAGTAGCCCCACCTACATTTAGGGAGCCTAGCGTCTCGTCTACATAAACTTTAGACATATTAAAGCTAGCAACCCAGTCGCCCTGATTGTAGCCAGCAGTTTCAGTCGAATAGATTTCACCTGACCACGCACTGGCCCCACCCAACACAAAACTAGTTGCTAATATCGACATAGCGAGTTTTTTTACAATAGTCGGATTCATTATACTTCCATTTTTTGTTATATAAGTGAATTCATAAACAAGTTACTACCTTTCACAGAGGCTGATTTTCGAAAAAAATTAGCCAAAGTCCGTACCAAAAGCGTTACTCAAGTGCCGAAGAATCATTACACGAAAGAATATCAGCATATTTCTCACGCAAACGATTCTTCAGAATCTTACCAGCCCCATTGCGCGGCAGTTCATCAATAAATATAGCGGCGTCTGGAATTTGCCACTTAGCCACCTTACCTTCGAAATAACTAAGCAATTCATCATCCGTTAGCACTGAATTAGGGGCTCTGACTGCAACAAGAAGAGGCCGCTCATCCCATTTTTTGTGCTTTACAGCTATGACTGCAGCATCAACTATCGCGGGATGCGCAATCGCAACACCTTCTAGCTCTACCGTACTAATCCATTCACCACCAGACTTTATAATATCCTTTGCGCGATCACAAATTGTCATAAAGCCATCCTGATCAATAGTGGCCACATCCCCAGTTGAAAACCATCCATTCGAGAGTGTTGTACCAATATTGCTACGAAAATAATCTTTAATAACCCAATGCCCTCGAACCATAAGATTGCCTTTGGTAACACCATCTTCAGATAGTGTGACACCCTCATCATCAACTATCTTTAGTTCGACACCATAAGGTGGACGTCCCTGGCTTTGGCGCAGTGCAAGTTTTTCATCCCATGGCAAATTCACTTGATGCCCGAGTGGCGTGTTTGCCGTACCAAATGGCGAAAGCTCAGTCATACCCCAAGCATGAATAACTTCGACACCATATAGATCGTTAAATTCTTTAATCATAGAAGGAGGGCAGGCCGAGCCTCCTACAACAGTTCGCGTAAGGCTTTCTGCTTTCGAACCACTTTCCGCTAGAGAGGCTAACAACCCCTGCCAAATAACCGGCACTCCAAGAGCAATACTGACACATTCCTGATCAATTAGCTTCGCTAAGCTAGCGCCATCAAGTGCCGGGCCAGGAAGAACTAATTTTGCACCAACCATTGCAGCGGAGTATGGAATCCCCCACGCATTTACATGAAACATCGGAACAACTGGCAAAATTGTATCTCGCGCAGACAAATTGAGCGTATCAGGCATTGCAGTCGTCATTGAATGTAAAACTGTCGAGCGGTGTGAATAAAGTACGCCCTTAGGATTACCCGTAGTACCCGAAGTATAGCAGAGACTAGAAGCCTCTTTTTCATCTACATCGGGCCACACATAGTCATCATCACCTTGTCCAATCAAATCTTCGTAGACAAGTAATCCTGGAATCTTGGCGGATGCCTTTAAATTTGCACATCCCATCAAGACAAAGGCTTTGGCTGTTGTTAATAGCCCATCTAGCCCAGCAATTATCGGCAAGAATGTCTCGTCAAAAAATACTACCTTATCCTCCGCATGATTTATCACATAGGCAATCTGCTCTATGAAAAGCCTAGGATTTATCGTATGACATACCATCCCTGCACCTGAGACACCGAAGTAAATCTCAAGATGGCGGACATTATTCCACGCAATGGTTGCACAATGATCACTTTGCGTGAGCCCCATCTTGCCTAGCGCAGAAGCAAGCTTACGGGCACGCAGCGCCACTCCTGACCAATAAGTTCTTGTTACTTCACCAGAGGTTTCAACAGAAACCACCTCTGTATTACCATGGTATCGTGCAGCATGATCAATAAGTGAACTTATGATCAACGGCTGACGCATCATCTGACCAATCATAGCGCTGCTCCATATCGACAACTAAATTCAATTGAATCAGTAAATTTAGTCAAAAATTAGTTTTCTATTACGTGCAAACTAATTCTACAGTAGCTCTGGCTCTAAATTTTGGCGAGCAAAACCAATACTTGCATCTAATGATGTCATATCAACTTTTCGCATAATTATTTCCGCGGCATTTTCAGCAATCATAATAGTCGGAGCGTTTGTATTCCCTGCGACTAAATTCGGCATAATTGATGCATCAACGACTCTAATGTTTCTTAAACCGCGCACCTGCAAGCATGGATCAACGACTGACGCTGGATCTTTACCCATTCTACAAGTACCTACCGGATGATAAATCGTCTCAGCTCGACTACGAATATCTGCAACTATTTCATCATCGCTAGTAACAGCAGGGCCAGGAACTATTTCCCGTTTAAAATGCTTAGCCATGGATGGGGCATCAAAGATAGCGCGACCGATCTTTATACCAGCAATCATAGTCTTAATATCTTCAGGATCACTAAGGTAGTTGGGGTCAATCAGTGGATCATCCATAGGATTAGCACTTTTAAGTCCAATCCTACCTCGGCTTTTAGGTAAAAGATCACATATGTGTAGCGTATATCCATAACCAACGGCTATTTTACGACCATGATCTTTTAAATAGGTTGGCAAAAAATGGAACTGCAAATTAGGCCGATCACGCTCAGGGGAGCTTTTCACAAAACCACCTGACTCAGCCACATTGCTCGTCAGAAAACCCTTGCGCTTAAAAATATAGGAAAACAAACCCACAAGACCACGAGGGATGAAAGAAAATGCCACACCTATCGGCGCTCTAGAATTTGCGGCGCACATTAAAGTAATATCTAAATGGTCTTGAAGATTTTTTCCAACTTCAGGAAGGTCGTGCACTAGAGCAATTCCATGCTCCTTAAGCTCGGCTGCCGCCCCAACTCCAGAAAGCATTAGAAGTTGAGGTGTGTTAACCGCACCAAGAGAAAGAATCACTTCACCACTATCTGTAGTCTTAACTTGCTGATGCATATTTTTTTGAATATAAGACACCCCTACTGCCTTACGATCTTCGAAAAGTACTTTTGTAGCATGCGCTTCAGTAATTATATCTAGATTAGGTCGATCAATCACATCATGTAAGAATGCACGAGCTGAGCTCCAGCGCTGTCCATGCTTTTGTGTTACTTGATAAAATCCTACTCCCTCTTGGTGCGCACCGTTAAAATCACCGTTGAAGCTAATTTTAGCCTCCATACCGGCCTGAACGAATGATTTGCTAAGCGGGTTGAGATCCTTTAAATCACTAACGGCCAGTTCTCCGTCCGTCCCATGATAGTTTGACTTATCAAAGCGCTGGTTGTGCTCAAGTTTTTTGAATAACGCGAAAGCACGCTTCCATCCCCAATATTCCCCCCCCGCTTGCTCCCAAGCCTGGTAATCCTCCTCATGCCCCCGGATATACACCATCGCATTGATCGAACTTGATCCACCTAGCGTCTTCCCTCGGGGCCAAAATAGACTACGTTCATTGAGGTGTTGTTGTGGTGCAGTTTGAAATGCCCAGTTGAGTTTTTTACTATTTGAAAGTAAAGCAATACCTAGCGGCATATGAATTAGCGGATTTGTATCTCGCGGCCCGGCCTCAAGTAAGCAAACTCGTTTCGACGGGTCGGCTGAAAGGCGATTAGCAAGAACACACCCAGCGGATCCAGCACCAACAATTATATAATCATACATTTTTTGTTATCCTAAAAGATAAATATTGCAATAACACTTCAGCTCAAATACCTTACCGTCATGCTAATTAATCGCTTCACCTTTCCAGTGTAAGGGGGGAACAACAAATGTGTAATTGAGAACCTATCCAGCAGAATGGGCTTCTCGTGAGAAAACGCCTGGAAACCGTAAAACCCATGAGCACTACCAATACCGCTATTATTAACTCCGCCAAATGGAAGATTGGGATGCAAAAATTGGACAACGCTTAAATTTATCCCAACTGACCCAGAACTTGTGCGACCCACAATATCCTGAGCAAACTCTTTGTCTTCAGAGAAAATATAAAGCGCTAGAGGCTTGGCGTTATCGTTTATCTGCTTAATCACATGATCTATATCATCGTATTCAATAATCGGCAGTAATGGGCCAAATATTTCTTCACGCGAAATGTCCATCTCAGGCGTGACTTTGGATATTATAGTTGGCGCTACAAATCTATCCAATGCATCAATCTCGCCCCCTTGTAAAATTTTCGCGCCTTTTGATTTTGCGTCACCTATGAGCTCATAAAGTCTATTAAGGTGCTGATCATTTACAATTCTGCAATAGTCCGGCGATTTCTTCTGCGCCTCAAAATCCTTCCCATAAACCCGCGTCACTTCTTCCATTATGATTTTATGAAAATCATGGGCTATGCTTCTATGCACAAATACATGGTCAGGTGCAATGCACGTCTGTCCATTATTCGAAAATTTGCCCCATACGATGTTACGCGCAGCTTTTTTTAAATTTGCTGTCGGACCAATAATGGTTGGGGATTTTCCGCCTAGCTCCAACGTAACCGAAGCGAGTGTTTTCGCCGCTGCTTCCATTACTAATTTTCCAACTCGTGGACTCCCTGTGAAGAAGATATGGTCAAATGGTAGAGTCAACAGCTCTTGGGAAACAGCGGCGTCGCCCTCCACCACAGTGACTAGATCAACGGAAAAAGCCTCCCGAATGATAGAGCCGATCAATGAAGCAGTGTGCGGTGTCAACTCAGATGGCTTTATAATAACGCTATTACCTGCCGCCAGCGCAGAAACAAGTGGGCCAAAACTAAGGTTGAAGGGATAGTTCCAAGGCGCAATGATTAAACAAACCCCCTTTGGCTCGAAACTAAGCCTTGCTTTGGTGCCAAGTACACTGAGTGCTGCCTTCACTCTTCGTGGCATCATCCAGGTTTTTAGGTTCCGTTTTGCGTGACTGATTTCTTGCAATACCGGAAATATTTCTGTCAGCTTTACCTCACTCGCCGGTTTACGGAAGTCTGCCGCAAGTGCAGCGATAATTTCTGACTCACGACGCTGAATTATTTCTTTCAGTATATTAAGGGCCGCAATACGCTCTGCTAAACTAAATTTTCCACGGCGAGCGCTACTTGCTTTTTTTTGCGCATTAAAGATGTCAATGACTGAATGGCTTTCAGTGCTTGAGTTGGACTCAGCTAGCCTAGTGTGCATAGTCATTTTTATTATTTTCCTGTATTATTCTGAATGACTTAATGTTTTTAGCCTAACTTTTCCTGATAGAGTACATAGTCTTCTTTAGTGGCTCCACAATCCGGACAGCACCAGTCACTAGGGATATCCTCAAAGCGAGTACCTGGAGCAAAGCCCTCGACCTCGTCACCCAACGCCTCGTCATATATATGGCCGCAAGTAATACAAATCCATTTAAGGAATGCTGCTCCGCTCTGCGAATTAGTTACCCGCGGCTTATGCCCGTTCAGATGCTGTCCTTCAGTTGCAACGTCAAGCGCTATCTCTGCACCCATCGTCGTATTTGATATTTCAGTGTTTACATCAGAGCTGCTCACTTTTGCCGAAACTGAAAGAGTGTTGTTTGAACTGATATTTTTCTCGCCTGTACTTCCCTCAATCAATACGAAATCTAGCTTGTCTCGAACGGCACAGTCGGGACAACACCAATCCTCAGGAATGACGATCCAAGGAGTATTTGGGGCAAACCCTTCATGCTCTTCCCCCTTACTTTCATCATAAACATATTGACAATCTGGACACTGATACCTAGCCATATCTATTACCGTGTTAATGAGTTGCGTACTCTACAGTACGTTAACGCTCGTTATTTTTTATCTTCTTTACGGAAGACCTACGCACAGCTTGTGATTGACTTCGTCGCTCAACTTTATTATCAGGCGTATTTTCACACTCATCAGTTATACTGATTTTTTCCGCTGTAAACTCTAGCTCTGCACTCAATATTGAAGGCTCGGATAACGTGTCTTCGATAATATTATTATCTTGCTTAATGACGGGATCGTTTTGCTTTAATTGTGTGATTTCGCACCGTGGATCCGCGAGCATCTTAAAGTCAATTTTGTCTCGAACAGCGCAGTCAGGGCAGGCCCACTCTTCAGGGATTTCACCCCAATTAGTATTAGGCTGAAAACCCTCGTGCGGCTCCCCCTTGCATTCATCATAGATATACTGACAATCTGGACACTGGTACTTCGCCATTACCCCTTCTCCTTTTAGACCGGTGCTCGCAGCCCTTGAGGCTACCGCTTATTTACTGAGCAAGTCTAACTATGAAATTTATTATTATGGACGTCTGCCGATAGATCCATAGAAATGAATCTATCGGAAGAGCTCAATTATATAAATAACTTGCAGAATGCAACAGTTAATCAATCGTCAGACTTCTAGTGCATAAGGCTCATTACAATTTAACTTGTTAACGCACGACGAACTCAAACAGATATATTAAAAATCCACCGTTATTTCTGCATGCTCACACCACTATGATGCTACCGCGGTTGCGCCCCGTTTATCATCCGCACCAACATTATGAGTAAACTTTTTTATGTATTCTGCACGCATTGAATCTTCAATTTGAATCTTGCTCAGGTCGCCATTAGCCCAATTTACCACCTTAGGGTCCATGACCGATCTAAACCATTGAGGAATCATTGCCATCAAAAATGCACCGGGGTAGCCAGTCGGAAGTGCGGGAAGGCCGGGGAAATCACGTAATGACTGGTAAGAGCGAGTTGGGTGCGCGTGGTGATCAGAGTGCCGTTGAAGGTGAAACAGAACCAGATTTGACACGATGTGGTTACTGTTCCACGAGTGATGTGGCTTTTGATGTTCATATCGTCCATCGGCCATTTTTTCACGCAGCAAACCGTAGTGTTCAATGTAGTTCGCGCTTGTTAACTGCCACCACCCGAAAGCCATCTGAATTGGAAGGAATACCAGCATCTTCGGACCAAAGAAGGCAAGCAGGAGGGTGTAGAGAACAACTGTGATGACCATTGGCTGGAGGATCTCATTATCGAAACTCCAAACGCTTTGCCCGCGGCGCGAAAGGCGTTGTTCCTCAAGCCCCCAAGCACGACGAAACGCTCCAGGAATCTCACGGGTTGAGAATTTATATATATTTTCTCCCATACGTGAGGTCGCAGGGTCCATCGGTGTAGCAACATCACGGTGATGGCCTTTATTATGCTCAATAAAGAAGTGGCCGTACCCGACAACCGCCAGCACAATTTTCGCCATCCAACGATCAAAGGCTTCTTTTTTGTGACCCAGTTCGTGACCTGTATTAAGCGCTAAACCATTCACGATGCCCAGTGACAAGGCAAGTGCGCCGATTTCGAACCAAGACATTGACTGAGTCCCTACCCACCATGCAGACACGATTAGTGCTGCGTAATGCATTGGAACTGTTAGATACGTTAAAACTCGGTAGTAACGTTCTTTCTCCAGTTTCTCCACTACTTCCTCAGGCGGATTATTAAAGTCCTCACCAAACATCGCGTCAAGCAATGGAAGAACCCCGTACCACACAGCTAGAACTAAGCCATAAAAGATACCCCAGCCAGTCTCATTGGCAAGCCAGATTCCGATCATCGGAGTAGCCGGCCAAAAAGTTGAAAGTATCCAAAAATATTTCTTTTTATCCACGTATTCTGGAGCAGAATCCAGAACGCTGTTTTTGCCATTCATTTTGTTGTTCTCCTATTGTCCAATAAGTCTCTGCGAGCACCACACAACCTAATTTCTGTCCCAACAGGGAAAATCAGGCCATCTACTCTCACATCTGACATGGTAAAACTGCACTCACCTTAAGCCTGCTTCAACTACTCCTTGGTGTAGTTTTCTGAATAACATTAACCATCTCGGCGACGAGATCCGCAGTCAATGTCATCCCTCCAGGCCAAGGCGAGCCAGTGTCCTGGCCTTGAATTAGGCTATGTACCCATTAACTGTTGCAGGCCTAGACTGAAGACGTGTGCTCATCAAGGAGTGCCGTTATGGATGCCCAATCCTTTCAACATTTACTGGCTCGGCTTGATCGCCTGACGGTCAAACAGAAGTCCATCGTTCAGCATGTTCTCCAAATCAGCGTGCCGAGAGATGACCTTGTAGAGGCCATTCCTGACCTGAAATCCTGCCCTCACTGTGCCGCAGATGCCACGCAGTTGGCCTCATGGGGTCGCAGTGGTGGCTTGCAGCGCTATCGCTGCAAGGCCTGTCGCCGCACGTGCAACGCATTGACCTGTACACCCCTGGCGCGTTTGCGAAAAAAGTACTGCTGGCTGGATTATGCCCAGGCACCTATTGCTGGGTTGACCGTGAGGGCGGCGGCCAAGCACTGCAGCGTCAGCAAGAACACCGCCTTTCGCTGGCGTCATCGCTTTTTGCGCGATGCGGCTGCGCATCACGATGCGCGTGAAAGCGGCATTGTCGAGGCAGATGAAAAATTCTTTCTTGAGTAGGCCTGCAGGTACCATACGCATCACATCAATGGAGGACGCAGCCAAAACCATCCTGTGGCCTGTGCTGCGGGAACTGATGATCACCTACCCTGACATCAAGACCGATATCACTTTGGACTATGGGCTGACGGACATCGTTGCCGAACGCTTTGATGCCGGCGTCCGCCTTGGTGAGGATGTCGATAAGGACATGATCGCGCTACGCATTTCGCCAGACATTCCGATGGCCATCGTCGGCGCATCGTCCTATTTCGATAAGGCTATGTCTGAGTTAACTGTTGCACGCCCGTATACCCCAGCGACTCTCCCAAGAAAATCAATGGGTTGAGCTGCGCTTTGTAGCGTTCAAGTAGGCGCCGCCAGCCCAGATAGTTCGTTAGGTACTTGGTGGCCACACCATGAAAAGGAATCATCCAGCTCTTGAGCCAGCTGGTTATGCATGGGAACTCTGCCGCAAAACCTTGGGCAACGTGCCCGAATTCTGTTGCTGCTGGCCAGCGGTCTCACGCCCAAGCAGGTGAGTGATCGGTTGGAAGTTTCGGCACCTGTCGTATTCAAATGGCGCAAGCGCTATCAGGAAGCTGGCCTCGTTGGGCTGAGCGATCTCCCGCGTAGCGGACATCCACGCAAGCTCGACGAGGCGAAGATTAAGGAAATCCTCACCCTGACGACCCAGCGTGTACCGCGTGAGGCGACTCACTGGAGCCTGCGCCTGATGGCCAAATACGTGGGCGTTACCGTCTGGCAAGTCGCCCAGGTATGGGCCGCTGCCGACCTCAAGCCCCACCGGCTGAAAACCTTCAAGATCAGCAACGACCCACACTTTGCTGGCAAAGTGGTCGATGTGGTTGGGCTGTACCTGAGCTCGACTGATCCGCTCGGGTGGACAGCTTGGCGGAGGCTCCCCCGATGCGGCTTCCGCAAGTGGAGCGGCGTCTGGTCAATATCCGGTCAATGCAGCCTCGGGGGGGGCACAGCCAGCCTGAGTCTGGCGACAAAGCAAGCGTCAGTAGGTCACTGATGCCCGGAACTCCGGTCTGCAAGCTCCTGCCTTTCGTCAGTACCGGAAGGACCGGCTGGGCGACAAGCCAAAGCGGCGCCAGCCCCCATGCGAGAGGCCGCATGCGGCAGTACTGCCGCATGGTCACATCATCACTTCTTGGCCGCCTCTGCGATCGACTCGCGAATCGAGGAATAGGTTTGAGCGAAATTCTGCTGTGCTTCGGCATAGCTCTGCTTTGCGTTTTCCCAGGCCTGTGTGGAAGCGTCCCGCAGTCGTGCGGCGCGGGCTTTCTCCTCTTCGACTCTGACCTTGAGTGCCTCGATGCGCACCTCGATAGCGACACGCTGCTCGGCAGAGAGCCAAGCAGCATCGGCACTGAGTCCATCGATGGCTTCCTGCCATGCCTTCTGGCGCGCATCGAATTCGGCCTGCAGGACTGCCCTGCGGGTGGCAACGTCGGCCTGCACGGTATCGAGATAACGGTCTTTGGTGCCCTGCAACGCCGTCCAGGAATCGTCAAGCGACTGCCTGGCCTGCGCCAGCTCCTGCTCACTGCGGATCTTGGCCTGGGCGGCAGCCGCCTCGGCCTCGGCCCGGTAGGCGTCGCGCTTGCCCTTCAGCTCCTGCAGTGCAACCTCAACCTTGGCGCGAGTATTGCCGTTGCGCTTGGCGAGATTCTGCTCAAACACGGCGATGGCGGCGTCCAGTTCGGTCAGGCGTGTCTGTGACCATTCGATGGATTGCCTGGCGAGCGATGGTTCGCTGGCTTGGGCTGCCGGGGTAGATTCTGATGACTGCTGTGCCTGTGCCTGTGCCTGCGCAAGGCCTGCCTGCACCAGCACGGCCAATGCCACGGTGGATAGACGGGGTTTCATGCTCAAGCTCCTTGCCAAATCAAATTAGATTCATGCGAAGAGGAAGCTCTCCCTCGCTCAGAGCGGCTTAGAGAGCGCGTCGCGGATCTTCTGGATCGTGCGGGAATGCACCTGCTTGGCTTCCTCAAGCCCGCTCTTGACGGCTTCCCAGGACGCGTCGCCGGCATCCTTGACTTCACCAATCCTGGTCTGGAACTTCTCGGCTTCGTCCGACACGCGCTTAATGGCGGCATCGAGTTCGGCGCGGGCCTTTTCCACGGCATCCGCAGTCTGGCCACGCAGTTCCTGAAGCGAGGCCTCCCACGCACTGCGCTGGGCCTTAACACGGGCGAGTACGATACCCCGCGCCGTCTGGGCATGTTCACCAACGGCGGACGTGAACGAATGGAACGCGGCTTCCACCTCGACCCATTCTGCTTCCAGTGCGTCCTGAACAGCCTTGACGCCCTGCTTGGTGGCACCGGTCTCGGCGCGGAGCTTGTCGTAATGAACCTGGAGCTTGCCTCGTGCCTCTCGAAGGCGAGCCAGTGCGTCGTCGGCTTCCCGGCGGATGTCGCCATTCACTTCGTCCAGGGACTTCTCGGCCGCAGCGATACCCGCGTCCAGTTCGTCCAGGCGCTGCTTGGCCCATGCAATGGTTTCGTGGATATGGGTTTGAGTGTTCATAACGTCAATACCTTTCTTGGGTGGGTAAAAAGCCGGAGCGCCATCTTGTGAACACAGTGTCATGTGGCGGGCCTGACGGGGAGAAAGCTGCTGCGGCAGAGGTCGCTGATCATCTTTTCGAGCTGAGCGGCGCCATCGTCCTGCAGGTTCTCCCAGTCCATGCCGCGGACCATGACGCCGCGCAGGAACCTGAAACTGAAAATGGCCGTCACGACCGCATTGATCCGCAGCCGGGCCGCGGCGATGCCGAGATCGCCAGACGAGATGGCCGTCACAGCCTCTACGAGACGCTGCAGCATGGGCTCGATCGCCTGCTTGTGGATCAGGGAGAACGCCTCGTCGTTCTCGTAGGCACAGCGCGCGACGAATGACGTCCATGAGTGCGGTTCTGCGTTGCTCAGAATGATGTGCAGAAGATGAAGGAGTGCCTTCTCGAATGCCTGGGATTCGCTTCCGGAAGCCGGTGCATCGAGAATGTGGATGACCTCCCCGAAACGCTCGCGGGCGTACTCGGCAATCATCTGGGCGGCTGCCATGTAGAGCTCGCTCTTGCCCCCGAAGTGGTAAGGGATGGCTGAAAGCGGCGTCTTCGCCACCTGCGTGATGACCCGAGTGCTAGCCCCTTCGTAGCCCACCGCGCCGATCACATCGATGGCAGCCTCGATGAGCTGCGCTCGCGTCTTGGCGCTACGGACTTCATGCCCGCTTGGTGCTGTCATGCACGTCTTCCTCGTTTAACGTATTTAAATTATACGTTCGTTCGAACGAACAATCAAATAAAGGCTTTCGGATCGAAGCCCTCCTTGGGAACCATGCGATATGACCCCACTCGTCCCAATGCTGCTCCATAAACTGGCGGTACTCATTACAGCGCTCACGCTCGCCGCCTGTGGCGGTGCAGAGCACGTCGCACCGGTGGAGCCACCGTCGGTGGCGCTGCCCGTGGTCACCGCCAGCAAAGCCGAGGTGGCCCTCGGTGACCTGGCCAGCGGCACGGTCGTGGCCGACGAGAGGGTACAGCTAGCTGCCCGCACGGCAGGCACAGTACGGGCCCCCGGGCTGCATGAAGGCCAGCCGGTAAGGGCCGGCCAGGTTCTGGTGACGATCGATGCGCAACAGGCCGAGGGTGCCGTGCAGCAGGCGCGCGCGGCGTTGCATGCTGCACAGGCACAACAGCGCCAGGCCGATGCCGATGTCGCTCGCAACGAACCGCTGGCGCGTGCCGGCGGGGTTTCCCGAACGGATCTTGAGCAGGATCAGTTGCGCGCCCAGGTCGTGGCGGCTGCTGTCGAGCAGGCACGCGCTGCGATGGCGATCGCCGAAGCCAACCGGCGCGACCAGCGCGTGACCAGCCCGATCGATGGTGCCATCATCACGCGCCACGTGCGCGACGGCGACATCGTGCAGCCGGGCGTATTGCTGCTGACCGTGGAGGGGCGCGACCAGTTGCTGTTCCGCTTCTCTGCGCCACAGGCCAGCCTGCATGCCTTCGCTTCCGGCGCCACAGTGCCGGTGCTGATCGACGAGCGTGAGGATCAGCCTGTCACGGGCACGGTGCGCGCCATCGTGCCGTCGGCCGATCCGGCAACCCGGCGCTACACGGTCGAGATCAGCCTGCCTCCGGACAGCGCGCTGCTGGCCGGCATGTTCGGTCGCGTGCGCCTGCCTGCCAATAGCGCGCACAGCGCAACGGCGGTGACGATCCCCGCCGCGGCGCTCACCGAACAAGGCGGGCTGACCGGCGTATTCGTGGTCGGCAAAGACGAACGGCTGGCGTTTCGCTGGCTGCGCCTGACCGAGCGGTTCGGAGACCAGGTGCTGGTCACCAGCGGACTGGCCGCGGGCGAACAAGTGCTGGCTCGGATCGATCCATCGGTCCGCGACGGCGCCCACCTGGTGCCAGTGGTGCCCGCTCAATGAGCGGGTCATCCCTGAACCTCGCCGGCCGGCTCGCGCGCAGCTTCATCACGTCCAAGCTGACCATCGTGTTCGTGCTCGGCGCACTGGCCCTCGGCGCTCTGGCCGTGCTCTTGAATCCTCGCGAGGAGAACCCGCAGATCGTCGTGCCCGGTGCCGTGGTGGTCGTCGCACTGCCGGGTGCCACCGCTGAGGAAGTGGATCGGCTGGTGGTTTCGCCACTGCAAGGCATCCTCAGCGAGATGACCGGCGTCGACCACAGCTACGGCAACGCCAGTCCGGGCCTGGGCACGGTGCAGGTGCAGTTCAAAGTCGGCGAGCCGCCGGAGGATTCGCTGGTCAAGCTTTACAACCGGGTGATTACCAGCCGCGCTCGCCTGCCGATGGATGCGGGCGTTCCGCTGATCCAGGCCGTGGATGCCGATGATGTGCCCATCGTCACCGTCACATTGGCATCCGACGCCTACGACGACCACGGCCTCAAGCGCCTGGCTGACGCGGTGGCCGAGCGCTTGCGTAGCACGCCCGGCGCAGCCGGGGTTACGGTGTACGGCGGTCGCGACCGCGAGATCGGCGTGGCGCTCGATCCAGTGCGGATGCAGGCCTTCGCGATTTCGCTGGCGACCGCACAGGCGGCGCTTACGGCGGCCAATTCCGCGCTGACGCTGAACGGACCGGTCTCCGGCAACGAGACACACGAACTGCGCTTTGCCGGTGACCTGGACTCGGCCAGGGCAATCCGCAACCTGGTCGTCAGTGTGCACGACGGGCAGCCGATCAAGCTCGGCGACGTCGCCACCGTCACCGACGGCTCAAATGAGGAGATCACGCAACTCAGCCGGTTTGCCTTCGGCCCTGGCGATGCGCGCGCCGAAGAAGCCATCGGCGAAATGCCGGCGGTAACCATCGCCGTGGCCAAGAAGAAAGGCGAAAGCGCCGTCGCAGTCGCGCGCGCAGTGAAAGACCGGGTGCAGCGCATGCAGGCCAGCTTCATTCCGCAGGCGGTGCACGTAGTGGTGACGCGCGACGACGGTCAGAAGGCTGAGGATGCCGTAAATGGCCTGATGGAACACATCATAATCGCACTGGTCACGGTCAGCTTTGTGATGCTGCTGTTCCTGGGCTGGCGCGAGGCGCTGATCGTCTCGGTGACGGTGCCGGTCATCTTCTCGATCACGCTGGCCGTCGACCTGCTTGGCGGCGTGACCATCAACCGCATCACGCTGTTTGCTCTGATCCTGGCGCTTGGTCTGCTGGTCGATGCCGCGATCGTGGTGATCGAGAACATCCATCGTCACTACCACCACGCCCGAACGCCCGGCTCGAAGGAAGAAGTCACCGTCCTTGCGACCAACGAGATTGGCAACGCCACCAACCTGGCCACCTTCGCCATCATGCTGGTGTTCCTCTCGTTGTTGCTGATAACCGGCATGGCCGGAGACTATTTCTATCCGCTGGCCTTCAACGTGCCGGTGGCGATGCTGGCGTCGATCATGGTGGCCTACATCATCACGCCGTGGGCAGCCAACCGCTGGCTCAAGCGGCCCCAACCTGCCGGCACGGCCGTGGCTGGTAATGCGCAAGGTGATGACCACCACGAGTCCAGGCCGGACTGGCTACAACGTACCTATCTGAAGTTTTTCATCCCGCTGCAAGAGCGCCCGCGGGTGCGCCGCTGGCTGGCGATCGGCATTGCGGTAGCGATGGGGCTGTCGCTGGCCCAGGGCGGCTGGCAGTTCGTGCGACCGGCCGGCATTGGCGGGCCGGCACCCTATCTGGGCGTGGCGCTGGGCTTTCTGCCCAAGGACAACAAGAACACCTTCAGCATCGTGCTTCAGGCCGCGCAGGCCAGCCCGGTGGAGGAAACCGACCGACTGGTGCGAGAAATCGGCCGGGTACTGGCCCGGCTTCCTCAGGTGACGAACTACCAGAGCTGGGTCGGCCGAACCGGAGTAACAGACTTCAACGGCCTGATTCAGGGCACCTCCTTGCTGACCGGCGAGCACATTGCCGAGATCCGCGTCAACCTGACTGACAAGCACAACCGCTCCGAGAGTTCCATCGACATCGTCCACGCATTGCGCCCGGACATCGAGGCGATCCGCGCCCGTCATCCCGGCGCGCGCATTCGCCTGGTCGAGGACCCTCCCGGCCCGCCGGTGCGCGCCACGGTGCTGGCGGAGCTCTACGGCACCGATCTGGAGGTGTTGCGGCAACTCTCGCGTCAGGTCGAGGCTGAATTTGTCCAGACCTATGACATGGTGGACATCAGCAACAGCGAGCCGACCGATATGCCGCAGTGGCGGCTGGTGCCCGACCGCGAGAAGGCCGCGCTGTCGGGCGTCTCGACCGCGCAGATCGCCGAGGTGCTGGACATTGCCTACGGCGGCCGAGTGGTCGGCCGCGCGCACCTGGACGGCGAACGCAATCCGGTGTCCATCCGCGCCTACGTACCACGCGCCGCACAGCCCGATCCGGCACGGCTTGAAGGGCTGTACGTGCCCAATGCCGAAGGCCGGCAGATTCCACTGGCTGAAATAGTGCGGCGCGTGCCCGCCGAGGCCGATCGGCCGATCCTGCGAAAGGACAACGAACCGGTCATCTTCATCGGCGGCGAATTGGCGCGCAGCGTGCCCACCTATGCCGTGCTCGATCTGACGCAGCGACTGTCAGGGATGCGCGCACCTGACGGGCAGCCGCTAGCGATCGGCAATCTCGGTCTGCGCGAGACTGTGCCCGACACCATCGACGGCTACCAGTTGCTGTGGGACGGCGAGATGCGGCTGACGCTGAACATCTACCGCGACATGCTCGCCGCCCTCGGCGCGGCGCTGGCGGCGGTCTACGTGCTGCTGGTGGCCTACTACCGTTCCTTCCTGATCCCGCTGATCGCGATGGCCGCGGTGCCGCTGGGAGCGATCGGCATCCTGCCCGGGCACTGGCTGCTGGACACGGATTTTTCAGCCACCTCAATAGTCGGGATCATCGCGCTTTCGGGCGTGGTGGTGCGCAACTCGCTGCTGATCATCGACTTCATCCAGGACAACCTCAAGCAGGGCATGCCGCTGGCAGAAGCCGTGCGTCAGGCCGGTGCGGTGCGGCTGCGGCCCATCCTGCTGACCATGCTGGCCATCATCCTCGGCTCGGCCATCATGGTGCCCGACCCTGTGTTCGGCGGGCTGGCGATCTCGCTGATCTTCGGCACGCTGGCCTCCACGGTGCTTACCGTCTTCGTTGTGCCCACCCTCTATTACCTCGACGCGTTACGCCGTGAAGGGCTTACGCCGCAAGCAGGCCTGGCCGTCGATAAGGAGAACACCCAATGAATCATGCAGTTTTCCGTCGGACTGCCTGGCTGGGGGCAACGCTGTGCGCTGCCGCGCTGTTGGCGACCGAAGCCATGGCGTCGGAATGCCAGTCGGTGCTGGATCAGATCAGCCGGCCGACTGTGAGTCTGCGCGTGGACAACGACCTGTTCGGCGGCAGATCCCAGGATCAGGGTTATACCAACGGCCTGCTGGTGACGCTGGTGTCGCCCAACCTGCTCGATTACCTGGACGACCCCTTCCTGCCGACAGCCGCCAGGTGGATCAACCGTGGCCTGACATGGCTGCAGGTCGACGACTTCGACCAGATCAACATGATTGCCAGCTTCGGGCAAGGCCTGTTCACCCCGGAAGATCACGGACCTTCGGAGCTGACTCCAGACGATCGCCCGTACGCTGCGGTGTTGTTGTTCAGTGTGGGCTACAACGCCCGCAAGGGCGATCACCTGACAACCAACCAGTTGCGGCTGGGCATGGTGGGACCCTCCGCACGCGGCAATGAGGTACAGAGCAGCGTGCACAAGGTGATCGGCAGCCCTCACTTCAATGGCTGGGATCACCAGTTGCGTGATGAGCCCGTGTTCCAGCTCCTGCATGAGCGCATGCGCCGCCACGATCTGCCGCCGGTGCCTTTCGCACGTGGTAGCGGTCTGTCGCAGGACATGATCACTCACTGGGGCGGCGCGCTGGGCAACTTCGGCACCCATGCCAACTTCGGCGCCGAGTGGCGTATCGGTTGGCGGCTGCCCGACGACTTCGGCAGTTCGCCACTGCGCCCGGCAGGAGAGAACACCGCACCGCCGGTCTCCGGCAACACGTACCGCGGCTGGGCCGGACATTTCTTCGTCGCCGCCGACGTCCGTTGGGTGCTCTACGACCTCACGCTCGATGGCAACACCTGGAAGAACAGCCATAGCGTCGACAAGCGCTCCTCCGTGGCCGACGTCGGCCAGGGCATCGCGGTGACCCGTGGCGACTGGAAGTTTGCGTTCGCGCACCACCTACGCACGCGGGAGTTCCGCGAGCAGAAGGAGTTGCCCGTCTACGGCAGTTTCACCATCAACCGCAGGTTTTGATCTGCATGGGCTGCGCAGATCGTTATTGGTTGGTCATTCATAACGTAAGGAATCTCTCATGCGGAGTACGGTAATTGGATCGGGCAGGCTCGGAGGGCCGGCCTTTGCCGCAAAGCACAGGGCTGAAGTTTTCCCCCTCCTGAAGCGTGCCGTGTGGCATCTGGGATGCGTGATGGCGGCAATGGCCGTCGCGGGCTGCGCGCCCACCCTGAACATCCGCGCAGTGCCCGAGGAGTTGCCGGTGGCCACCCACTGGCCTGCCAATGCCCTGCCTGCCGAGAGACAAGGCATCCGCCCTGTGGAGTCGCCATGGCGCGACTACGTAGTCGACGAGCAACTGCGCGCGCTGATCGAGAAGGCGCTCGCGAACAACCGCGACCTACGCCTGGCGCTGCTGCGTGTCGAGGAAGCGCGTGCCGCCCACGGTATCCAGCGGTCCGAGCAGTTCCCGATGATCGGTCTGACCGGCGTGGGGGCTCGCGCACGCGTGCCGGACGATCTGATTCTGACCGGAGAACCTGCCATCCATGAGGTGGCTGGCCTAGCGGTCGGCCTGACCAGTTGGGAACTCGACCTGTGGGGCCGGGTGCGTAGCCTCAATGAGGCCGCACTGCAGAACTACCTGGCGACCGACCATGCACAACGCGCCGTAAGGGCCAGCGTGATCACAGCCGTCGCGCAAGCCTACCTGAGCCAGCGCGACTACGATGAGCGCATCGCGCTGGCGAATCAGACCATTGCCAGCCGCGAGGAGTCCTACCGCATTTTCCGCCGCCGCAACGAGATGGGGTCGACCTCCGACCTGGAGCTGACCCAGGTCGAAACGTTGCTGATCCAGGCCCGCACGCTGGGCACGCAGCTTCAGCAGGCCCGTGCGGCGCAGGCCCATGCGCTGACCCAACTGGTGGGCGCGTCCATCGAGCAGCTAACCATCGCCGAGCCTGCGCTGCGCGACGAGGCCATCTTCGCCGCGCTGGATGCTGGCCTGCCCTCCGACCTGCTGACGGCCCGCCCCGACATCATCGCGGCCGAGCGCCAGCTCGCCGCCGCCAACGCCAACATCCGTGCGGCTCGGGCTGCCTTCTTCCCGCGCATTGCGCTGACAGGAAATTTCGGCACATTGAGCGCCGAACTCGCCGGTCTTTTCGAGTCCGGCAGCCGCACCTGGGTGTTCGCACCCACGATCTCCCTGCCGATCTTCGATGGCGGGCGACGCCGCGCTGCGCTGGACTTGGCCGAGGTGCGCAGCGACATCGCCGTGGCCAGCTACGAGAAGACCATTCAGAACGCCTTCCGCGAAGTGGCCGATGCGCTCTCCGCTCGCCAGGCGCTGGCGCAGTTGGTCGAGCAACTGCGCCAGGCCCGCGATGTGCAGGACCGGCGCGCCCGGCTGGCGCAGTTGCGCTATGAGAGCGGTGCCGCCGCCTATCTTGAAGTCCTGGACGCGCAGCGCAACCAGCTGGAGGCACAGCAACAACTCGTTCAGGTGCGCCGACAGCTGCTGGCCAGCCAGGTGGCCCTGTATGCCGCGCTCGGCGGTGGCGCCGGTTTCGACCGTACTGTCGAGAGTACTGCCGGCAGTCCGTCGAATCCCTCCCTGACCACCAGGCTCCCCCATCAAGAGTAAGGCTGCGCAATGGCACAAATGTCTTTCCTCAAGCCACCGTCTCATCGCATTCATCGTCGTACTCGCCGTGGCACCTACAAGAAACTGGGCAAGCGTAGCGCTCTATATAAAGCCAAGTGCAAGATCGAGAAGGCAAAGGCAAAGGTTGAACACCCATTCAGAGTGATCAAGCGCCAGTTCGGTTATGTGAAACCACCCTGGGCTGCATACGTAAAGAGCGTGTGTGGTGAGCGCCACGGGAAAAGGCTGACCAAGAGTCAGTCAGGTATGAGTGATTGAGACGAACGTAAGTGAACCATCGAAGAAGTGTCGATAATTGCAGACGATATCGAAACCAGAGACTCGACAACGCTCTGGGACAAGTCAGACGGGCGCCTGGGTTCTGGTCTGGCGGTATCCGGCATAGAGGTGGCGTGACGATCATTCAGGCACATGTACGGAACATGGAAATCTGTCATTGCGATGCCAAGGGAGCGATTCAACCAGAGAGGCGTTATCTCTCCGGCACTTGCGAATTGGACGCTGGATGGCCTGGAAGATGTCGTCCATGCAAGCGTGGCTTCGACAGAGCGCAAGCGTAAGCCATTCAAGATACACGTCGTACGATATGCCGATGACTTCATCATCACAGGGGCCACGAAAGCTGTTTTGCAACATCAGGTTCGTCCTGCAATTGAGGCGTTCCTGAAAGAGCGAGGTTTGGAACTCTCTGATGAAAAGACTCAGATAACGCATATCTCGCAAGGCTTCGATTTTCTGGGCCAGAACGTACGCAAGTACACCGGCAAGCTACTCATCACTCCGGCTCGCAAGAGTGTGAAACCACAGACCATCCGTAGTGACAACGGCCCGGAGTACATCAGCAGTAAGCTTGTTCTGTGGGCGGAAAAGCGCGGCGTTCGCCTGGAGTACATCCAGCCAGGAAATCCACAGCAGAACGCCTACGTCGAGCGCTACAATCGCACGGTGCGTTACGACTGGCTGGGGCATTATTTGTTCGAGTCGATCACCGAGGTGCAGGAACATGCAACTCGCTGGATGTGGACATACAATCACGAACGGCCAAACATGGCCCAGGGAGGTATCACCCCCAAACAGAAGTTGGCCCGCGCGGCCTGACCTCTACTTTTGGCGAGTGCTAAAAATGGGGGGATTCCCCCCTCAAGGCGCAAAACTATGCATTTGAAGGTGGAAAATGATCCGTTTTTCGATTGAGACGTTGTTTTTTCGAGTCGTTGAGAAAAACACCATGAAAATCGCGACTACTTCAGACCTTCCGTAGAGAAAGCGAATGCCGGGCTGTAATGGCTCGGAAAGGGGTTGGAACATTACTCTACGGGAAACCGGGCTGACTTCTGCGTGGTCGTTGAACACATGAGCGAAGATTAGGTTGGGCCTGAAAGGGTGCAGGTCAGCGCGCAAGAGCATGGGTTCCCCATGTCCGCGACCTGAGTCCGTATAGCGGAAACTGGCCAGCTCAGAGCGGATTGTGAAGATCCATCTGTACCCAGAAGGAATCAAGGCAGATAGATCGGCTCTTGATCGGGCTTACAACGGATTGAGCCGTATGCGGTGAAAGTCGCACGTACAGTTCTTAGGGGGCCCTAGCGGACTGTTTGGTTAGTTCAATAACTTATTCTTGATTGCGGTGAGCTTTGCGCGACTAACAGAGTTGATGATGGATTCAGCCGTTTTGTTCCAGCGAAATGGCTTGGCTGAATGTTCATTATGGGCCTCGATAAAACGGCGAATTGCCGCTTTCAGATCAGCCACGCTGCTGAACGCATCGCGATACAGCGCCCGCCTTCCAATTGAGCAAACCAACCCTCAACGGCGTTCAACCATGAGGCGCTGGTCGGCGTGAAGTGCAGCTTGAAGCGGGGATGCTTCTCCAGCCACGCCTTGACGGCGGCTGTCTTGTGAGTCGAGCTGTTGTCCAGAATCAAATGCAGATCCAGCTCGGCAGGCGTCGCGCGGTCGATCTGTCGCAAGAATTCAAGGAACTCTTTGGCCCTGTGTCGTTGGGTGATGCGACCAATGACCTGGCCCGTCAGGATGTCGAAGGCGGCATACAAACTGGCCGTACCGTGACGCTTGTAGTCATGCGTCCTGCGTTCGATCTGACCCGGCTTGAGCGGCAGCATGGGCTGGGTGCGATCCAGCACCTGGATCTGGGTTTTCTCGTCCACTGACAGCACCATCGCATTGTCAGGCGGGTTCAGGTACAGCCCAACCACATCGACCACTTTGCCAGCAAAGTGTGGGTCGTTGCTGATCTTGAAGGTTTTCAGCCGGTGGGGCTTGAGGTCGGCAGCGGCCCATACCTGGGCGACTTGCCAGACGGTAACGCCCACGTATTTGGCCATCAGGCGCAGGCTCCAGTGAGTCGCCTCACGCGGTACACGCTGGGTCGTCAGGGTGAGGATTTCCTTAATCTTCGCCTCGTCGAGCTTGCGTGGATGTCCGCTACGCGGGAGATCGCTCAGCCCAACGAGGCCAGCTTCCTGATAGCGCTTGCGCCATTTGAATACGACAGGTGCCGAAACTTCCAACCGATCACTCACCTGCTTGGGCGTGAGACCGCTGGCCAGCAGCAACAGAATTCGGGCACGTTGCCCAAGGTTTTGCGGCAGAGTTCCCATGCATAACCAGCTTTGCAGCGTCTCAACATCAGTGGGTTTTAAACAAAAAGAAGCCGCTGGTCGAGCCATGCTACACACGCCGAAAAAGGAGGGATGCACAGTATATTTGTTATCCCCCTATCGATAAACGAACTTTACGGACAGCCAACTAAGCCAGCAGTGGCCTAGGGGCTACCCGACTAAGAGGCAGCATTTTGCACCACCGATCATATCGACTACACTTAAGTGTAGTTTAAATATTTAACACCGTAACCTATGGTGAGAATCTCCAGTTAGCTGGCGCGAGAATAGCATAATGAAAATAAAAATAATAAATAATGATTTCCCGGTTGCCAAGATCGGGCTGGATCGAATTACAACTCTAGTAAGTGCCAAAGTCCATAACTGCATATATCGGCCCAGATTGAGTATCGCGGATGGAACTGCGCCCAGAGTATGCCTTTACAGAGCCCCGCCTGGATATGGAAAAACCGTGGCTCTTGCGTTCGAGTGGCTACGCCACAGAACAACCGGACGTCCTGCAGTGTGGATTTCTTTAAGAGCCAGTTCTTACAGTGAATTTGATATCTGCGCAGAGATTATTGAGCAGCTTGAAGCTTTCGAACTGGTAAAATTCAGCCATGCGAGGGAGGGTGTGAGCAAGCCTACGCTCTTGCGAGACCTTGCATCCAGTCTTTGGCAGAGTACCTCGAGTAACGAGATAGAAACGCTAATTTGTTTGGATAATATTAATCAGGGTTTGGGCTTGCCGTTGTTGCACGCGCTTATGGAGTTCATGTTAGAAACACCAAAAAGTATCAGGTTTGCAGTCGCAGGTAATACAATAAAAGGGTTCTCGCGGCTTAAACTTGCAGGCGCTATGCAGGAGCACACCGAGAAAGATTTGGCCTTTAGCGCAGACGAGGCAGTGGCATTAGCGGAGGCAGAGGCTGTTCTTGGAGTTTCTGAGGTACAGATAGAGGCCTTGGTGCAAGAAGTGGAGGGGTGGCCTGCTCTTATAGGGTTTTTGTTAAAATGTGAGTTGCCGGCCAAGTCTATTTCAACAGTAGTTGAAATAGGTAATTACTTTAATGATGAAATATTTGAGGCGCTTCCCGAGCGGTATCGTGTTTTTCTTGTAAATTCTTCATTGCTCGATGTCGTGACGCCTGATGGCTACAATTATGTATTCAAATGCGTCAATGCGGCCTCATGTATTAAATATCTGAGCACGAATTACATGTTGCTTCGCCATGTAGAAAGTGAGCCGGCGCAGTTTACACTACATCCAGTATTGCGTGATTTTCTTCAAGGAATTACTTGGGCTGAAAATCCTGCTAAAAGATCCTACTTGCTTAAGCGCGCTGCTTTCTGGCATTGGCGTAGAGGCGAATACCAGTACGCAATACGAATAGCCCTACGGGCGAATGACTGTCGCTGGGCTGTCGGCATGAGTGAGGGAATAATTTTAGATTTGTCATTTCGTCAGGGCGAAATAGATACGCTGAGACACTGGCTGTCGGAGCTGCCAGTGAAGGACTTGCACAAGAACCCCATAGTACTTATTAGTTACGCGTGGGTATTGTATTTCAGTCAGCAAAGCGCGCGAGCAGAAGAGAAGTTACTTAAAGACCTAATTATACCCCACCCGATAAAAAAAAACAAATGGCAAGAAAAAGGATGGCCGCAGCTTGTGTTTGCAATAGGTAAAGCAACGAATGATGAAATGCTTTTAAGTGAGGAGCTCTGTAATAAGTGGATTAGTTTATTTGGGGATTCAAACGCAGTTGGAAAAGGGGCCGCGCTAACCTGCTTGGCTTTTATTTTTGCCAGTGAGTATAGATTTGCAGAGTTAGAGAAGGTGCTGACTCAGGCCCAAGCCGTGAATAAATTTGCAAAACAAGATTTTGCTTTCGGTTGGCTGTATGTCGCCAAGCTTCAACAAGCGCTAGCAAGCGGGAAAATGAGCTGGGCCAGGCAGCTTATAACTCAAGCACGCACAGACAGTGGCGCGCAGATTATGGAGACCGCGTTTACTTCGAAAATGCTGGACGCTCTAGAGCTTGAGTCAAATTATGAATTGTGCCGCTTGGACACCTCAGAAGAAAAATTCTCCGAAATTTTAGAGTTTATTGCCAATCACGGGGTGACAGACGTGTTTTTTTCCGTATGCCGTGTTGTGTCAGCTTGGCGGCTTGGAAGGAATGACCTGAATGGTTCCATTGAGATTTTGGAGTGGGCGAAGGCACATGCGGCTGAAAAAAATCTACCAAGATTGGAAGTTATGAGCCAAATTGAGATCTATCAACGCCTGCTCTTTCAAGGCGTAACGTACATAAATACGTTACAAGCTTTTGAAGATCGCAAGATTTTCTCCGGACCGCACTCAGCCCCCCTAAAGGCACGCCTGCTGCTTGTTCAATCACTCGCGCTTTCCCGAGATCAGAACTTTCATCTTGCCGCGCACAGAGCGCTATTGGCTATTCAGCAAGCCCGTAAAATTAGCGCAGGCCAATTGGAAGTCCGTGGCTTATTGTATTTAGCCGGAGCGCAAGCAGGTGGCGGCACATTAAAGAAGGCTCAGCATAACATTGCTTATGCATTGGAGATGGCAAAACAGCTTCAATGCTTTCAAACAGTGCTGGATGAAATACGTTTGATTAAGAGGTTAATACCGACTTCATGTGAAGTCTTCGCAGCAGTTAATTTAGATCAAGCGATTGGAGCTTTTAGTCTGCCGCAAATGGTGGAGATTAGAAAATCCGCAGAAAATAAAGCTGGTGATTTTTTGACACTGAAGCAGGTCAGTATCTTGAAACTTGTAAAAGAGGGGTGCTCAAACAAACAAATAGCAACAAAGATGTATGTCACCGAAGATGCTATAAAGTGGCATATGAGGAAA
The DNA here is from genome assembly GCF_057808775.1 of Pseudomonas sp. FG86. Taxonomy (NCBI): domain Bacteria; kingdom Pseudomonadati; phylum Pseudomonadota; class Gammaproteobacteria; order Pseudomonadales; family Pseudomonadaceae; genus Pseudomonas; species Pseudomonas sp. FG86. Next base: position 97,985 of record NZ_JBMDIS010000022.1, read on the forward strand.
ATATTTACCATCCTTAATGTAAAGAGTCGCACGCAAGCAATAAGTGAAGCCGAACGTCAGGGTGTTATCTGAGGTGATCGGCATTAAGCAATATAGTGAAAATATATCAGAGAGAATATTATGGCAATTGTTATTGTTGGCGCTGGTACAGCTGGAGTAAATGCTGCGTTCTGGCTTCGTCAATATGGTTATAAAGGGGGCATTAGACTTTTGAGCAGGGAGTCTGTGGTACCTTATCAGCGGCCTCCCCTATCCAAGTCTTTTCTGACAAGTGAGACTGCAGAATCCGCAATACCACTAAAGCCAGAAAGTTTTTATACGAATAATAATATTAGCATTTCGTTAAATACACAGATTGTATCAATTGACGTGGGGCGTAAGGTAGTTGCTGCTAAAGACGGAGAAGAGTACGCGTATGAAAAATTGATTCTTGCAACAGGTGCTAGCGCGCGTAGATTAACCTGCGAGGGATCTGAGCTGTCTGGAGTCTGCTATTTACGCAGTATGGAAGACGCCAAAAATTTACGTAGGAAACTTGTGGAGAGTGCGTCTGTTGTTGTGTTGGGCGGCGGAGTGATCGGGCTTGAAGTCGCCTCAGCTGCGGTGGGCATAGGGAGGAGGGTCACAGTGATAGAAGCCGCCCCGCGTGTAATGGCGCGCGTGGTTACGCCGGCAGCAGCCAACTTAGTCAGAGCCCGCCTGGAGGCTGAAGGAGTTGGGTTCAAGCTGAATGCGAAATTAACGTCCATAAAGGGCAGGAATGGCCATGTTGATCAATGCGTACTTGAAAGTGGAGAAGAAATTCAGGCGGATCTGATTATAGTTGGAATCGGTGCTATCCCTGAGCTAGAGCTGGCAACTGAGGCGGCCCTTGAAGTGAGTAATGGCGTTGTGGTCGATGATCAGATGCGTACATCGGATACCAGTATATATGCGATCGGCGACTGCGCACTGGCTAGGAATCTTTTTTTTGGAACGATGGTACGTTTAGAAACAATTCATAATGCGGTTACACAAGCTCAAATTGTCGCAAGCAGCATCTGTGGCACGTCAACGCCAGCACCAACCCCACCACGGTTCTGGTCTGATCTTAAAGGGATGACGCTGCAAGGACTTGGTGCTCTAAAGGACTACGATAAACTCGTTGTTGCAATTAATAACGAAACTGTTGAACTAGAAGTCCTTGCGTACAAGCAGGAGCGACTGATTGCAACTGAGACAATAAATCGGCCTAAACGTCAAGGTGCGCTTGGAGGGAGTATAAAATTACCTGATTAGCAATGATGCTCAGCCACTCGAACCAACCGCAAGTGTTGTGAGGGGGGCAGGTAGTGGCGGCGATTAGTAGACACGAATGCCGCGTACTCAGATCGAAGCGTCCCCCCGGTTAAATCGGTAAGCGTCTGGGCGTAGCGTCGGTAGTGCTCGACGAACTGGGTGTAGCGGTAGGTCGGCATGCCCCGCATGCGCGGCGAGATATTCCTCCCACAGCAGTTGCAAGGTGACACCCTTGCGGCGCAGCTCGCGGTGGATGCTCAGGTCGCGGTAGGGACGGCAGTTACCTGCCGCCCCCCGCACAGATCCGTACGTGCGGAACTACCGCATA